>JAWLFJ010000004.1:76265-78295 GCA_041685625.1 Paracoccaceae bacterium
CGCCGGGCGAGCCCGGCGATCACGCGGGGGGGGGCGGTTTAACGACGGACCGGCCCACCCTATCTCTGCCTCCAGCGGCCCCCGCCCCGGGGCTCCACCCGGACGACGGATCCAAGGAGGACCCACCCCGATGACGCTTCGTCCCACGCTCTCCCGCACGCCTCCGGCGCTCGCGCTGGTCGCGGCCGCCTGCCTGGCGACGTTCGCCGCGGCGCCGGCCCCGACCGCGGCGCAGCCGGCCGGCGCGCCCGGCAGCTTCGCCGACCTCGCCGAGCGGCTGAGCCCCGCCGTGGTCAACATCTCCACCACCTCGACGGTGACGGCGCCGGACCGCCCGCGCGGCCCGCAGCTGCCGCCGAACTCGCCGTTCCGCGACCTGTTCCCGGATCTCTTCGACGACGACGGCGGCGGCGGCCCCCGGGGCCCGGCGCGGCCGCGCTCGTCGCTCGGCTCGGGCTTCGTGATCTCGGCCGACGGCTATCTCGTGACCAACAACCACGTCATCGACGGCGCCGACGAGATCAAGGCGAACTTCGCCGACGGCACCTCGCTCGACGCCGAACTGATCGGCACCGACCCCCAGACCGACATCGCGCTCCTGAAGATCGAGCCGGAGGGCGATCTGCCCTACGTCTCCTTCGGCGATTCCGACGCTGCGCGCGTCGGCGACTGGGTTCTGGCCATCGGCAACCCGTTCGGCCTCGGCGGCTCGGTCTCGGCCGGCATCATCTCGGCGCGCAACCGCGACATCAACGCCGGGCCCTACGACGACTTCCTGCAGACCGACGCCGCCATCAATCGCGGCAACTCCGGCGGGCCGCTGTTCGACATGGACGGCGACGTGGTCGGCGTGAACACGGCGATCATCTCCCCCACGGGCGGCTCCATCGGCATCGGCTTCGCGGTGCCGGCGACCATCGCCGCGAGCGTGATCGATCAGCTGCGCGAGTTCGGCGAGACGCGCCGCGGCTGGCTCGGCGTGCAGATCCAGCAGGTGACGCCGGAGATCGCGGAGAGCCTCGATCTCGACGAGCCCGCCGGCGCGTTGGTGGCCGGCGTGGTCGAGGACGGCCCGGCCGAGGCGTCCGGGCTCGAGGTCGGCGACCTGATCCTGCGCTTCGACGGCCGGGAGGTCGAGCAGATGCGCGATCTGCCCCGCATGGTCGCCGAGACCGAGGTCGGCAAGGCGGTTCCGGTCGAGGTGCTGCGTCAGGGCGAGGTGGAGACCCTGACGGTCGAGCTCGGCCGCCTCGAGGAGGCCTCGCCGATGATCGACGCCTCGGTGGAGACCGAGCCCGACGCCGGGGAGTCGCAGGCGCTCGGCATGACCCTCTCGGCGCTGACCGCGTCGAAGCGCGAAGCGCTCGGCCTCGAGGAGGCGGTCGAGGGCGTGCTGATCGAGGGGGTAGATCCCCAGGGGCCCGCCGCCGCCAAGGGCCTGCGCCCCGGCGACGTGATCGAGAAGGTCGCGCAGGAGACGGTGAGCAGCCCCGAGGCGGTGCTCGAAAAGGTCGAGAGTGCGCGGGAGAACGGCCGCAAGTCGATCCTGCTGCTGGTCCGCAGCGGCGGCGACCTGCGCTTCGTCGCCGTCTCGATCGAGGACTGACCGGGGCGGCGTGGCTCGCGCCCGCTCCGACGATCCGAGGCGCCATGACGCCGACGGCCCGTTCCGGCTTCTCGCCGGGGCGGGCCTTTCGCGTTCGGCCTCGGCGGCGCGCGTGCCGTGGGCGCGCCGGCCTTCGGCGGATCGGCCCCCACCGGCGCGATCAGTACGGCAAGGCCGATTCGTCGGCCGCGCCGGCCGTTCGGCGAGCGGGCCGCGTGCCGCCGATCGTAAGCGCTCGCTGAGCGCCCTCGTTGCTTGAGGGGTCGCGCCATCCGAGATGACGCCCGTCACGATGGAGGCGTCGGATGGATACGGATGTACGAACTTACGCGACGTCTCACGGTCGCGACGAAGGATACGCCGGGCGCATCGAGGTCGTGACGGGCCCGACCGGTCGTCGGCGGTGGCCGGATCACGTGAAGGC
>JAWLFJ010000042.1:0-28734 GCA_041685625.1 Paracoccaceae bacterium
GACCTGCCCTCCGCCGTCGCCTGCTTCGAGGACGACTTCGAGGCCTGCATCGCCCACCTGCGGATGCCCGTGACCCACCGCCGGGCGATCCGGACCACGAACCTCCTCGAGCGCCTCTTCGTCGAGGAGCGCCGCCGGCTGAAGATCATCCCCAACGCCTTCGGCGAGCGCCCGGTGCTCAAGCTGATGTTCGGCGCCATGACCCCCGCCGCCGAGCGCTGGCGATCGATCCGCTTCACCGAGTTCGAGCGCCGTCGGATCGAGGCCGTCCGGCAGGAGCTCGACGCCGAATACGAGACCGCAGACACCACCACCGCCCGGCAGGCCCGCCCCGCCACCGGAATTTCCAGCAGTTCTCGGACTTGACCTGGGGGGCGCGCCTGAACTCGCGAGGCGAGCGCGTGCGCAGCCCGGAACGAGGACGGTTCTCGTTGCGGTCCTCGAACCACCCGGCGATCCGGCCGAGCGCCGCGGGAGCGGTCCACACGCGGTCCGATCACGTCTGCGAGCGACGTGGACGACCTCGCCGTTGCAGCAGGCTATCTCGAAACCGTCGGGGCACCGGAACAGATTCGAGCGCATGACGACGACCCGGCCTTCATGGGTGCGGCCCGGTCGGTCGCCGGAGCGGCGCTCGAGCAGCAGGCCGTGCATCTGCATGAGACGGTAGATCTCCTTGTGGCTGGCGGGCGCGTCGCCGGCCGCCGCCAGCTCCGGGTTCGGCAGCCCCGTGATGCGGCGGCAGCCATAGGTCCGGGGGGGGGGGCGACCGGACGGCGCACGCGCTCCGGCACCGCGCCGTCCCGCGCCTTCCGAGAGCGGCCGCGAGGCTTCGCGTCGCCCCGAAGCCGTCGACCGCATCGGGCCGCGAGACCTTGAACCGGACCGCAGACGACGATGACCGCCGTGAGAATGGCGCTTCCGGCGCTCGTGGAGAAGGAGGCGGACGGGGGTCTCGTCCGCGAGATGCCGGCGTTGGCGGTCGATGGAGCTGGAGGCGGATGCGCTTGTCCAGCGCGGCGAGCTGCGCCTCGACCGCTCCGAGCGCGTCGAGCCGTGCGGAGAGGCAGGCGTGAAGGACGCCCTCCTCGCGCACCGCGGCGCGCACCGCCTCGGCGAAGCGCTCCGTCCCCGCCTCTGCCGATAGGCGAACGCCGAGGGGCCTCAGGACGCCGCGGATATGGCCGTAGACCCGCGGCCTCATCTTCAACAGCCGGCCGCGCGGCAACATCAGAGCCTTCAGCCGGTGGCTGTCCTCCGACTTGACGAAGACCTTCGTTTACCAGCCCGTCCGCAGCATCTCGCCGAGCGCCCGGCCAGCGGCGCGATCGGTCTTCACGGGCCGCGCCTTCAGCGCGTCCGAGGCCCGGCGCCCATCCATCACCACGACAGGCAGCCTTTGCGCCTGCAGGCGCAGAGCGAATCAGGGCGTCACGAACCCGTCTCAAGGCCGACCTTCACCAGCCCTTGCCGCCAGCCAAACAGCTTCTCCGCGATCGTCTCGGAGCGCGCGTCGGTCACGCCCTCCGGAGCACCGCCTCCGCGCCGTCCGGCACGTACGACCCGGTGCGCTTGAGGTTCACATCCAGCCCCGCACGAACTTCCATCGCCGCCCCTCCTTTCAAAGCGTGCGAGAGAGATCTTCCCGACGCTCGAGAAAGAGCAGCAACCGCGGCATGCATGGGAGCTATCAGAAGGTCAGCGCCGCGCCGTCCCAGCGACCTGACGTGCCGGTCACGGCGAAACGGGCGAAAAGGCTTTCGGTGAACCAGCCGCGCTTCCAGGCGTCTTGCGCCGCCTCGCGGTGCGGGCCGGCCTCATGCGCGAAGGCGCGCATCGCCGCCTCGTCGTCCCAGATGCTGAACGTGACCTGATGCAGCCAAGGCACCTCTCCCATGCCGACGTGGAACCGCACGTCGCGCGCCTCCGCCAAGGCGTCCTCGATCGCCGGCACGCGGGACCAGAAGGCGCCCGTGCGCCCCGCCTTCACCGTCGCGCGCGTCAGCACGGCGAGCTTCTCGCCCTGGCGCAACGCGGGCGCCGGCTCGCGCGGGGCGAAGGGCGTTGCGCCGCCCCAATCACCACGCCGACGGAGCGTCTCCATGAAGATCGTGGCGTCCTCGGCCGCGCGGGCCCGCCAGCGCCGCCAGACGGGTGCGGCCTCGACCCGCTCCCGCGCCACCGCGAAGGAAGGCCAGCAGGCGAGCAGCGTCCAAACCCCGAAATTCGGCCTGGGACGGAAGCCGAGGCCGGTTCCCGTCCCCATCATGCGGTGAAAGCCGATGTCCGGCGTCCGTGAGAGCGCGCGCCGGTCCAAGCCCATGCGGCCGAACTGGCGCACCCGCTCGAGCGCGCCTTCGAAGCGGAAGCAGGTGAGCGTGACGCATTCCGCCGACGCCTCAGGCATGCTCCGGCAGCACCTTGTCCGCGTGTTCGGCCAGGTAGATCCGCAGCCATGGCGTGAAGGCCTCCGGCGTCTGCGCGATCTCTCGGCGCAGCCGGTCGAGCGTCACCCAGCGCGTCTCGGCGACTTCCACGGGGTCCGGCCGCGGCACGAGGTCCGCCGCGCGCCCGTCATGCACGAACAGCCGCACGACCTCATGCTCGAACAGCCCGCCGCCGACGTCGGCCCAGTACTCGATCTCGCCCCGCGGCTCGAGCGCGAGCTCGAGGGCGAGCTCCTGGTGCACCCTCCGTTCGGCGCAGTGCAGCATGTCCTCGCCCCAATGGGGGTGCGTGCAGCAGGCGTTCGCCCAGAGACCGGGCGTGTGATATTTCCCCGCCGCGCGCTTCTGGATGAGGGTGCGGCCGGCCTCGTCGAACACGAAGACGCTGATCGCCGGGTGCCGGAGGCCCCGGCGATGCGCCTCCAGCTTCTCCACGGGACGGAGCACGCCGTCCGGCCCCCAGGCCGGGATCAGGACCGGTTCGCTCATTCCGCCGCCACCGCTTCCGGCCGCGGCGCGCGCGCCGCGCGCCCCGGGTCGCGCGCGGGGATCAGCCGGGCGAGATGCAGGCAGTTCTTGGCGAAGATCCTGAGATGCGCCAAGGGCTTCGCGAAGACCAGCTTCTTGTGCATGTAGGCCTCGAAGGTCAGGCGCTGCACGTCGACGTCGCGGCAGATGGAGACGAAGCGCTCACGCCGGTCGTCGCTGCGATACCACGTGTCCTGCATGGTGCGAAGCACCCGGAACACGGTCTTGTGGTCCTTGAGGAAGGCGCGGCGCGCATGGGCGAGGTGCCGGCGCTTGCCGGTCGCCAGCACCTTTTCGCAGGCCGCCGCCGCGACCCGTCCGCCGAGCATGGCGTAGTAGATGCCTTCGCCCGAACTCGGCGCGACCACCCCGGCGGCGTCGCCGGCGAGCACGACGTCCCGCCCGTTGTCCCACTTCTTCAAGGGCTCGAGCGGGATCGGCGCGCCCTCGGTGCGGATCGTCTCCGCCTCGGCCAGCCCCGACTTTTCGCGCAGGTCCCGCGTCGCCTTCTTCAGGTCGAAGCCCTTCACGCCCGTGCCCATGCCGATCGAGGCGCATTTGCCGTGCGGGAACACCCAGCCGTAGAAGTCGGGGCTGATGCGCCCGTCATAGACCACGTCGCAGCGCGTGCCGTCGTAGTCCGCGCGCGCCGCGTCGGCGCCCTCCGGGGCCTTCACGATCTCATGGTAGGCGATGACGTAAGGGATGCTCTCGCCCCCCGGGACGTCCGCCCGCGCGACGTCGGAGCGCGCGCCGTCGGCGCCGATCACCAGCGTCGTCGGCGTGCGGCGCTCGCCCGCGTCCTTCTCCTTCGGCCGCCAGACGACCGTCGTCGCGTCGCCGTCGCGCTCGATCCGCAGGAACGTCCCCGTCTCCCGCAGCGCGCCGGCCTTGGCGGCCCGCACGCGCAGGAACTCGTCGAAATGTTCGCGGTCCACCATCCCGACGAAGCCGTTCTCGATGTGGATGTCGACCCGGTTGTCGGTGGGCGAGACCATCCGCGCGGTCTCGATCTTCGCCACCAGCTGATCGTCCGGGACGTCGAAGTCCTTTATCAGCCGCGGCGGGATCGCGCCGCCGCAGGGCTTGATGCGCCCGGCCCGGTCGAGGAGCATCACCCGCCGGCCGGCCTTGGCCAGATCCTCGGCGGCCGTCGCCCCTGCGGGCCCTCCGCCGACCACCACGACATCGAACGTCTGAACCATCGTCATTCTCCCGGAACGAGGGCAGGCCGGACCGGAGCCGGCAAGGCGATCCGCAGCGCCAGCGCCGCGGAGACGAGGAAGAGGCCGGCTTCGGCCAGGAACACGATCCCATAGGCCGCCGCCGGCTCGGCGATCAGCGCGCGCGCGACGTCGGCGCCGAGGGCTCCGGCGAAGCCGCCGAGCCCGAAGGCGATCGCCTGCGCCGCGCCCCACAGGCCCATGCGCGTCCCCTCGCGCCGGGCCGTCCCTTCGGAGGCGAGGCCCATCATCGAGGCGATGGCGGCGACCGCGAAGGTCCCGTTGGTGAAGCCGAGCGCGAACACCGCCGGCTCGATCGCGAGGCCGTTCAGCCCCGCCAGCGTGATCCAGCCGAGCGAGGCGGCCGAGCCGAGGCAGCCGGCCACCGTCCAGAACCTCATCGAGCCGATGCGCAGGCCCGAGGCGCCGACGCCGACCAGCAGCATGCCGAGGAAGGTCCCCGAATGCTGAACGCCGGCGAGCGCGGTCGATTCCCCCGGCGTCATGCCGAAGACGTGCCCGGCATAGGGCTCGAGGATCAGGTCCTGCCAGGAATAGGCGAGCATCGAGACGAAGACGAAGATCGTGAAGCGCCGCGCCTTGTCCTCCGCCCAGACCTCGCGCAGCACCGCCATGAAGTCCGGCTTCTCGGCCGGCACGGCTGGCGCCTCGCCGACGATCCGCGGCGCCCGCGCCTCGATCCCCCAGACCGCGACGATCGAGAGCAGGACCGCGACCACGGCGATCCCGCCGACCACCGCCAGCAGCCGCTCGTTCGAGAAGGGGTCGAGCAGCGCGCCGGCGGACGTCGCCGTCACCACGAAGCCCGCGATCATCATCAGCCAGACGATGGTGGCCGAGGCCGCGCGCCGCCGCGGCGCGACCGTCGTCGCCAGAAGCGCCAGCAGGCTGGTGCCGGAGGCGCCCACGCCCACGCCGATCAGCGCGAAGGCGGCGAGCGACAGCGCCAGCCCGGGCCAGAACGCCGACCCCATCCAGACCGTGCCGAGCGCGCCGAGGAACCCGCCCAGCGCCAGCGCCGCCATGCCGCCGAGAATCCAGGGCGTGCGCCGCCCCCCCGCGTCCGAGCCGAAGCCCCAGCGCGGGCGCAGCATCTGCACCGCGTAGTGAAAGCCGACCAGCGCGCCCGGCAGCATCGCCGGGAGCGCCAGCTCCACCACCATCACCCGGTTCAGCGTGGAGGTCGCCAGCACCACGATCGCGCCGAGCGCGGTCTGCACCAGCCCGAGCCGGAAGATCGACAGCCAGGAAAGCCCGCCCATCCCCGTCACTCCATGCCCGAAAGCGCGACGGCCGCGGCCATCATGCCCGAGACGTAGAGCACCACGCCCGTCCCGTTGTACCAGGGGGCCTTGGCCTTCGGATCGCGCAGCATCACCCGCATCGCGGCGAGCTGCGCGAGGATCAGGCCGAGGATGATCAGCGGCGCGATCGTGGCGCCCCACATCCTGAGCAGCAGCATCACCAGCACCTGCGGCACCGCCATAACCCAGCAGGCCAGCTGCGCCGCGCGCTCCGGTCCGAGGCGGGCGGGCAGGGAGCCGACGCCCATCTTCAGGTCGCCCTCGACCGCCTTGAAGTCGTTCAGCGTCATGATCCCGTGCGCGCCGGCCGCGTAGAGCAGGGCGACGATCACGATCTCGGTGGAGGGCAGGGCGCCCAGCATCACCGCGGCGCCCGTGAACCAGGGCAGCCCTTCGTAGCAGAGCCCGACGGCGGCGTTGCCGTACCAGCCGTTCCGCTTCAGCCGGATCGGCTCGGCCGAGTAGATCCAGGCGAAGATCACCGCGACGACGGTCGCCGCGAAGCCCCAGACGCCCAGCATCGCGCCGACGACGAGCGAGAGCGCCGTCCAGATCAGCGCGATCCGGAGGCCCCAGCGGCCCGGCATCCGGCCCGAGGGGATCGGCCGCTGCGGTTCGTTGATCGCGTCGACGTGCCGGTCGCACCAGTCGTTCGCCGCCTGGCTCATGCCGCAGACGATCGGCCCGGCCAGCAGCACGCCGAGCAGCGCGAGCCCCCAGCGGTCCGTGAACGGCACCCCGGACGAGACGACGCCGCACAGATAGGCCCACATCGGCGGAAACCAGGTGACGGGCTTGAGCAGCTCGAGCACCACCCGGGGTTCGGGATACTTTCGTGTACCGGAGGGTGATCCGGTCTCGCGAGTCGCCCGTATATCCTCATTGACGGTCATGGCGTCAACTTTGCATGACACTCTCGCCGAGGGAAAGAGGAAAACCGCGCCGATGCGACCCGAAACCGCCCGTCTCCGCCGAAAGGAGAATGCGGACGCCGCCTCGGGCGCCGCATGCCGGTGCGCGGCGTCGAGGTTCGGAAACCGGACGGAAGGGCTGACGGTCGCTGAACCCGGAGGTTCAGTCGTCCGCGTCGGAATCGACGAGGCCGAAGCGCCGCAGCTTCACGTAGAGGCTCTGCCGAGACAGGCCCAGCATCTCGGCGGCGGAGGCGCGGTTGCCCCCGGTCAGGCGCAGCGCCGTCTGGATGCACATGCGCTCGATCTCGTCGGTCGTCGCCCGCACCAACTCGCGCAGCGGGACCGAGCCGACCAGTTCGACCATGTGATCGACCGACTGCGGGTCGGAGACCGGGCCGCTGCCGCGCCGCTGCGCGGAGGTGCTGCGCGTGACGTCGCGGATGATGAAGCCGAAGCCCGGCCGAACCTCGGCGGGCAGATGCGCGGTGGAGATCTCGACCTGCGCGGTGGAGCCGTAGGCGCCGCGGAGCGCGGTGGAGAAGTGGCGCAGGCGCCCGTGCTCCTGCGCGTTCTGAAGCATGACGTTGAGATCGACGCCGGGCCGACCGAGGAAACGGTCGAGGCTCTCGCCCCGCAGCTGATCCTCCAGCGCCACCTCGGCGAGGCCGAGGAAGGCCTCGTTGGCCCAGAGGATGCGGCCCTCGGTGTCGCTCAGCACGACGCCGTCGGTGGATCGGCGCAGCAGCCGCATGACCTGCGCCTCGAGTTCGTGATCCCCTCCCTCCGTCTCGCCGCGGGGGCGCAGGACGCAGAGCAGGAGCGTGTCGGCCGCGGCGCGGAACAGCGTCGCGCGCAGGTCGATGCGTCTCGTCTCGCCCGGGTCGGAGATCTCCACGCTCTCGGAGCGACCGGAGGCGACCGCCGCCGACAGCGCGGTCGTCAGCGCCGGGCGCGCCTCCGGAGCGATGCGGTCCTGCAGCGGACGGCCCGCGAGTTCCGACGCCTCGACGCCCAGAAGCTTGGCCGCGGCCGGGTTCGCCTCGGTCACGCGGTAGCTCGCCGCGTCGACGATCACGAACGCCTCCGTCGCGGTCTGGAACAGGATCCGGTACCGCGTCTCCATCTGCCGGAGGCGCTCGTATTCCTGTTCCATCGCCTGCTGTGCGGCGACGAGGCGCGACTGCAGCGATGCGATGGCGCGTTGGTCGCGCCCCATCAGCAGCACCAGATCCTCGTCCGGCGCGTAGGCGGCGGCGTAGCGGATCGGCAGATCCTCGCCCTCGGCGGTGGGGTGATTCAGCTCGCGCCGGCGCGGACGATCTCCCGTCCGCGCCTCGTTCAACAGGGATTCGAGCTTGGTGCGGCTCTCCGGCGTGACGCACTCGGCGAGCGGCCGGCCGATCCACTCCTCCGGCCGCGCGCCGGAGAAATCCTCGCCGCCGGTCTCGACATGGACCACGACGCCCTCGGCATCGACCGCTAGCGCCAAGTCGCACGCGCCGGCCACGAGGCTCCGGACGGTCTTGCCGTCCGCCAGCGGCGCCGCGTCGCCCGGTTTGCGGTTAGAGGACATCGGGCCGCCCGGCGCTCCTGACCGTTCCACGTCGCCTACACTCCGAAGCTAACGTAAACTGGCGATCGGCGGGCCGGGTCAAGTCCCGCGGTCCGTCACGTCGCTGTCCGCAGCTCGGCGTGACACGCGTCCGACGCCGCCGCAGCCTCGAATTCCTGCGTCGAGGCGGCCGTCGCGTCGACGCCGCAGCGGCGCGCCGCCTCGGGATCCTCGCGCACGAGTGCGCCGCCGAGCACGATCCGCGCTCCCGGCGCCGCGCGGCGGAGCTGCGTCACCAACGACGCCAGCCGCGACGTCACGACGCGGCTGCCCGCGGAGACGCCGATCGCGTCGGGCGCGCTTTCGCGCGCCGTCGCCAGGCTCGCCGCCGGATCGCCCGAGACGTCGAGGCGCACCTGCCAGCCGATTCGCCGCAATTGGTCGGCGAACATCAGCGGCCCGAAGATGTGCCGCTCCCCCGGCGCCGCGGTGACGAAGGCGAGCGGCGCGCTCGCCGCGCCGCCTCGACCCGGCCCGACGAAGGCCGGTCCCAGCTCCCGCAGCAGCCGCTGCAGCCGCGTCATGGCCAGCGTCACGTCCGCGAAGCCCAGTTCGTCCTCGTCCCAGCGCCGGCCGAGCTCGCGCGCCGTGGCCGCGAGCCATCCGGCATAGAGAGCGTCGGGCGTGACGCCCCGCGCCTGCAGCGCCGAAAGATGACGCGCCGCCGCGTCCGGATCGGTCGCCACGAGCGATTCGCAGAACGCGTCGATCGCCCCCTCCGGCACCTGCGGCCAGTCGGAGCGCCGACGCAGGTCGACGGAGACGCGCTCCACCATCTCACGCACGAGGCGCGCGACCCCGCCGTGTTCGGCTTCGGGCAGGTCGCGCGTCGGGCTGAGCTGTGTGGGTGACAAGTGTCCGACCTTTCGCGTCAGGCCGCGCTGACGCTGTCTGCACGGCGGCGGCCCGGGGCGTCGATGGCGGCGGATCCCGGGCGGGAACACCATGAAGAACAGCACACTCGCGCCCGAACCGTCAATGATAATTGACAGACCTCGATTTCTGCGAAGGAATCCAATTGCATGCAGTTGCGTGAACCGCTTGGCCGGACCTTGCGAACCCTCTGTCAGACAACGGAAACTCCGACTTTAGGAGCATTCGCGCCCGAATCCGCGCGGGGGCGGCGCAATCGGGTTGTCACTTCGGCCGAACGTAAATTCAGGTTGACACTCGCGCCGGCCGACCCCTACCTTCCGATCAACAAGGACGACACCTCCGGGGAGGCGACATGACACGAGCCCGACCGGCGACGCCCGGCGCACCGCGCCGCAGCCGCCCGCCGCTCTACACGCCCGAACAGCGCGCCCGGCGCGACGCCACCGTCTGGACCACCGTCCAGGGCGTCCTGGCCCCGGTGCAGTTCCTCGTGATGCTGGTCTCCGTCGTCCTGCTCGCGAACTTCCTGATCACGGGCGAGGGGCTCTTCGCCGCCACCGTCTCCGTCATCGTCAAGACGGCGATCCTGCTCCTGATCATGGTCACCGGCTCGATCTGGGAGAAGGTGGTGTTCGACGAGTGGCTGTTCGCCGACGCCTTCTTCTGGGAGGACGTGGTGAGCTTCGGCGTCATCGCCCTGCACCTGCTCTACGTCTGGGCGCTGCTCGCCGGCTGGGCGCCGACGACGCAAGCCTGGATCGCCCTGGTCGCCTACGCCGCCTACGCGGTGAACGCGATCCAGTTCATCCTCAAGCTCCGCGCCGCGCGCCTGCAGGAGGCCGCCGACCGCGCCGCCGCACCCGCAGGGGTTCCGGCATGAACGCCCCGGCCGCCGTCCCCGCCCGCGGCTGCGCCGACGCCCCCGTCCTCAAGCAGCGCGGCCAGCACGAGGTCTTCTGCGGCCTCACCGGCATCGTCTGGCTGCACCGCAAGATGCAGGACGCCTTCTTCCTCGTCGTCGGCAGCCGCACCTGCGCCCATCTCCTTCAGTCCGCCGCCGGCGTGATGATCTTCGCCGAACCCCGCTTCGGCACCGCGGTGATGGAGGAGAAGGACCTCGCCGGCCTCGCCGACGCGAACGAGGAGCTCGACCGCGAGGTCGCCCGCCTCCTCGCCCGGCGCCCCGACATCCGCCAGCTCTTCCTCGTCGGCTCCTGCCCGTCGGAGGTCATCAAGCTCGACCTCTCCCGCGCGGCCGAGCGGCTGACGCAGATGCACGCCCCGCATGTCCGCGTGCTCAACTACTCGGGCAGCGGCATCGAGACGACCTTCACCCAGGGCGAGGACGCCTGCCTCGCCTCGATGGTCCCGATCCTGCCGGAGACCGACGCGAAGGAGCTCATGGTCGTCGGCGCCCTCCCCGACGTCGTCGAGGACCAGCTCGTCGGCATGCTCTCGGAGATGGGCGTCCCGGTCACGCTGCTGCCCGCCCGCCGGCGCGACGACGCCCCGGGCGTGGGCCCGCAGACCAGGATCCTGCTCGCCCAGCCGTTCCTCGGCGACACCGCCTCGGCGTTGGAGCGGCGCGGCGCGACCCGCATCGCCGCTCCGTTCCCGTTCGGAGAGGAGGGCACGACCGCCTGGCTCCGCGCCGCCGCCGACGAGTTCGGCGTCTCCGAGGAGGTCTTCGACCGCGTCACCGCCGCCCCCCGCGCCCGCGCCCGCAAGGCCGTGGCCCGCGTCGCGGAGGCGCTGACCGGCAAGTCGCTCTTCCTCTTCCCCGACAGTCAGCTCGAGATCCCGCTCGCCCGGTTCCTCGCCCGCGAATGCGGCATGGTCCCGGTCGAGATCGGCACGCCCTTCCTGCATCGCGGGATCATGGAGCCCGATCTCATGCTGATCCCGGAAGGACCCGTCATCTCGGAGGGTCAGGACGTCGATCTCCAGCTCGACCGCTGCCGCGCCGCCAAGCCCGACATGACCGTCTGCGGCCTGGGCCTCGCCAATCCGCTGGAGGCGGAGGGGCTGACGACCAAGTGGGCCATCGAGCTCGTGTTCACTCCCGTCCACGGCTACGAGCAGGCCGCCGACCTCGCCGGTCTCTTCGCCCGCCCGCTCGCCCGCAAGGCGAAGCTGGCCGGACTGGACGCCTCCGCCGCCAAGACGTCGGAGGTCCCGGCATGAAGCTCACGGTCTGGACCTACGAGGGACCGCCGCATGTCGGCGCCATGCGCGTCGCCACCGGCATGAAGGGCCTGCACTACGTCCTTCACGCGCCGCAGGGCGACACCTACGCCGACCTCCTCTTCACCATGATCGAGCGGCGCGACCATCGCCCGCCCGTCACCTACACCACCTTCCAGGCGCGCGACCTCGGCTCTGACACCGCCGACATCTTCAAGAGCGCGGCGAAGGAGGCCTACGAGCGCTTCCAGCCGCAGGCGATGATCGTCGGCGCCTCCTGCACGGCCGAGCTGATCCAGGACGATCCGGGCGGCCTCGCCCAGGCGCTCGGCCTCCCCGTCCCCGTCGTCCCGCTGGAACTGCCGAGCTACCAGCGCAAGGAGAACTGGGGCGCGTCGGAGACCTTCTACCAGCTCGTGCGCGCCCTCGCCCATCCGGCCGAGCGGATCAGCGCCGACGGAGACGGCCCGGTGGCCAACATCCTCGGCCCGACCGCGCTCGGCTTCCGCCATCGCGACGATTCGGCCGAGATCCGTCGCCTCCTCGAAGACATGGGCGTGCGCGTCAACGTGGTCGGCCCGATGGGCGCGACCCCGAAGGCCCTCACCCGCCTCGCCGCCGCCGACTTCAACGTGGTGCTGTATCCGGAGATCGCCGAAGGCGCCGCCCGCTGGCTCGAGAAGACCCACGGTCAGCCCTGGACGAAGACCGTCCCGATCGGCGTCCACGCCACCCGCGACTTCGTCGAGGAGGTCTCGGCGCTGACCGGCCTGCCGGTCCCGCCGGAGGCGACGGATCTGCGTTTCCCGTGGTGGTCCCGCTCGGTCGATTCGACCTACCTCACCGGCAAGCGCGTCTTCGTCTACGGCGACGCCACCCACGCCCTCGCCATGGCCCGCGTCGCGCGCGACGAGATGGGCTTCGAGGTCGTCGGCCTCGGCGCCTACAACCGCGAATTCGCCCGCCCGATCCGCGAGGCCGCCAAGGCCTACGGCGTCGAGCCGCTGATCACCGACGACTATCTCGAGGTCGAGGCGGCCATCGCCGAGGCCGCGCCCGAGATGATCCTCGGCACTCAGATGGAGCGGCACATCGGCAAGCGCCTCGGCATCCCCTGCGCCGTGATCTCCGCCCCCTTCCACGTCCAGGACCACCCGGCCCGCTATTCGCCGGTGATGGGCTGGGAGGGCGCGAACGTCCTCTTCGACACCCTCGTGCATCCGCTGGTGATGGGCCTCGAGGAGCATCTCCTCGCCATGTTCCGCGAGGATTTCGAGTTCAGCGACGAAGCCGGACCCAGCCATCTCGGCGGTCATGCGCCGGCGGGAAGCCGGGCGGCGCCCGTCGACGAACCCGCGGCCCGCGAGGCCGACGAAATCCCGGCGCCCGCGGCCCGTGAGGCCGAGGCGGGCCACGCCGCCGCGGCGGCGGCCGGCGCCGATGCGGCCGTCCTCGAAGCCCCCGTCTGGACCGCCGCCGGCGAAAAGGAGCTGAAGAAGATCCCGTTCTTCGTGCGCGGCAAGGCCCGCCGCAACACCGAAGCCTACGCCGCCGAGCGCGGCATCACCGAAATCACAGTCGAGACCCTGTATGACGCCAAGGCCCATTACGCACGCTGACCGTCCCGGCGCGCCCGAGCTGCGCGTCGTCGTCGTCACGCTCGATTCGCTGCTCGCGGAACCCGCGAAGGCGGCCGAGCGCACCTTGCGCCGACATTACCCGGGCCTCTCGCTCTCGGTCCACGCCGCGGCCGACTGGGCCGAATGCCCCGAGAAGCTGGACGAGACCAAGGCCGCCCTCGCCGAGGCGCACATCGTCGTCTGCGGCCTGATCTTCCTCGACGACCAGATCCAGGCGATCCGCCCCGCGCTCGAGGCCGCGCGCGACCGGCTCGACGCCTTCGCCGGCGTGATCTCGGCGCCCGAGATCACCCGCCTCACGCATATGGGCGCGCTCGACATGGCGGCGCCCGATTCGACGGTGATGCAGTTCCTGAAGCGGCTGAAGCCCTCCAAGAAGCCGGGCCAGACCGCCTCGGGCGAGAGCCAGATGCGCACGCTGCGCCGCCTGCCGAAGATCCTGCGCTACATCCCCGGAAAGGCGCAGGACCTTCGCGCCTACTTCCTGCTGATGCAGTACTGGCTGTCCGGCACCGCCGAGAACGTCGAGGCCATGCTGCACTTCCTGGTGGACCGTTACGCCGCCGGGCCGCGCGCCGTCTATCGCGGCCGCGCCGCGCCGCCGCCGCCGGCCCACGTGCCCGACAACGGCGTCTATCATCCCCGCATGGAGGGCCGCATCGGCGACGACCCCGCGCTGCTGCCCGATCCGCCGTCCAGCCCGGTCGGCACCGTCGGCCTGCTCCTGATGCGGTCCTACGTCCTCGCCGGCGACACCGCCCATTACGACGCGGTGATCGAGGCGCTGGAGGCCCGGGGCCTGCGCGTCATCCCCGGCTTCGCCGCCGGGCTCGACGGCCGCCCGGTCTGCGACGGCTTCTTCCACGACGGCGAGCGCACGAAGATCGACGCCCTGATCTCGCTGACAGGCTTCTCCCTCGTCGGCGGTCCCGCCTACAACGACAGCGCCGCGGCCGAGGCGACGCTGGCCAAGCTCGACGTGCCCTACATCGCCGCGCACGCGCTGGAGTTCCAGCGCCTCGACCAGTGGCAGGGCTCCGACCGCGGCCTCAGCCCGATCGAGAACACCATGATGGTGGCCCTGCCGGAGATCGACGGCGCCACCAATCCGATGGTGTTCGGCGGCCGCCTCGGCGAGGAGGGCGCCTGCGCCGGCTGCGAGCGCGGCTGCCGCGCCGGCGAGAAGGCCCGCGCCATGGCCCCGTGCCCCGAGCGGATCGAGCGCCTCGCCGACCGCACCGCCAAGCTGGTGCGCCTGCGCCGGGCGCGCCCGGCGGACCGCCGCGTCGCGGTGGTGCTCTACGGCTTCCCGCCGAACGCCGGCGCCGTCGGCACCGCCGCCTATCTCGCGGTGTTCGAGAGCCTGCTGAACACCCTCCGCGCCATGAAGGCGGCCGGCTACGACGTCGAGGCGCCCGAGAGCGTCGAGGACCTGCGCGACGCGATCCTCGGCGGCAACGCCGCGCATTACGGCCAGGACGCCAACGTCGCCGCGCACATGCCCGCCGACTGGCTGGTGAGCGGCGAGCCGCACCTCGCCGAAATCGAGGCCGCCTGGGGCCCCGCCCCCGGCAAGGTGCAGGCGGACGGGCGCGGCGTCTTCGTGCTCGGCGCCCATCTCGGCAACGTCTTCGTGGGCGTCCAGCCGACCTTCGGCTACGAGGGAGACCCGATGCGTCTTCTCTTCGAGAAGGGCTTCGCGCCGACCCACGCCTTCAACGCCTTCTACCGCTATCTGCGCGAGGAGTTCGACGCCCACGCCGTGCTCCACTACGGCATGCACGGCGCGCTCGAGTTCATGCCGGGCAAGCAGTCCGGCCTCGGCTGGTCGTGCTGGCCGGACCGGCTGATCGCGGATCTGCCGAACGTCTATCTCTACGCCGCCAACAACCCGTCCGAGGGCGCGCTGGCCAAGCGCCGCGGGGCCGCGACGATCGTCACCTACATGACGCCGCCGCTGGCCCATGCCGGGCTCTACAAGGGCCTCGTGGAGCTCAAGGGCACGCTCGACCGCTTCCGCGCGCTGCTCCCGGGCGCGCCGGAGCGCGACGACCTGGCGGAGCTGCTGCAGGCGCAGGCCGCCGCGCTCGACCTCTGCGCGGCCGAGCCCGCCTGGGAGGACGCCGACACCGCCGCGCTCAAGCTGATGTCCCAGCTCGCCGAGGCCGAGGAGGCCTGGATCCCCGACGGCTTCCACGTCGTCGGCGCCCGGCGCGATCCCGGCCGCCTCGCCGAGCTGCTCGGCGTGATGGCGGAGGGGCAGGGGACCGAGGCGCCGCCCGCGGCGCTCGAGGCCCTCGCCGCCGCCGCGCTGGCTGGCGAACGGCCGGAGACCTATGCCGGCGAGGCGCTGCCCGAGCGCCTCGTGACCGCCGCGCAACACCTCGCGACCGACACCGAGACGCCGGCCCTCCTCGCCGCCCTCGACGGCCGCTGGATCCACCCGGCGCCCGGCGGCGACGTGGTCCGCACGCCGGAGATCCTGCCGACGGGCCGCAACCTGCACGCCTTCGACCCGTTCCGCATGCCCTCGGTCTTCGCGATGCAGGACGGCGCCAAGCAGGCCAGCAAGCTCCTCGCCCGCCACCTCGAGGACGCCGGCGCGCTGCCGCGCTCCGTCGCCCTCGTCCTCTGGGGCGCCGACAACCTCAAGTCCGAAGGCGGGCCCATAGCCCAGGCGCTGCACCTCCTCGGCGCCCGCCCGCGCTTCGACGGCTACGGCCGCCTCTCGGGCGCGGAGCTGATCCCGCTCTCCGAACTCGGGCGCCCCCGCATCGACGTGGTCGTCACCCTCTCCGGCATCTTCCGCGACCTGCTGCCGATCCAGACCCGGATGCTGGCCGAGGCCGCCTGGCTCGCCGCCAGCGCCGAGGGCGAGGGGCCGGAGGACAACTTCGTCCGCGCCCACGCCCTCGCCTACGCCGAGGAGCGCGGCACCGACCTCGAGACCGCCGCCCTCCGCGTCTTCTCCAACGCCGACGGCGCCTACGGCGCCAACGTCAACGCCCTGATCGGCTCCGGCCAGTGGGGCGAGGAGGACGAGCTCGCCGACGCCTACGAGGCGCGAAAGTCCTTCGCCTACGGGCGCGACGGCAAGCCCGCGCCGCAGGCCGCGCTGCTCCAGACCATGCTGCGCGACGTCGACGTGGCCTACCAGAACCTCGAGAGCGTCGAGCTCGGCGTCACCACGATCGACCACTACTTCGACACGCTCGGCGGCGTCTCCCGCGCCGTGCGCCGCGCCAAGGGCGAGGAGGCGGCGGTCTACATCGGCGACGCCACCCGCGGCGACGGCAAGGTCCGCACCCTCAAGGAGCAGGTCGCGCTCGAGACGCGCACCCGCACCCTGAACCCGAAATGGTACGAGGGCCTGCTCCGCCACGGTCGCGAGGGCGTGCGCGAGATAGAGGCCCACGTCACCAACGCGCTCGGCTGGTCCGCGACCACCGGCCAGGTCGACCCCTGGGTCTATCAGCGCCTCTCCGAGACCTACGTGCTCGACGAGGAGATGCGCCGCCGCCTCGCGGAGCTCAACCCGCAGGCCTCCGCCCGCCTCGCCAACCGGCTGCTGGAGGCGCACGAGCGCGCCTACTGGCAACCCGACGACGCCACCCTCGAAGCCCTTCGCCGGGGTGCCGAGGAACTGGAGGACCGCCTCGAAGGCGTCTTCGAGGACGAACCCGTCCAGCCCGCCGCATCCATCGCCGCCCAGTAACGGAGACGCGCCCATGAGCCCGCTCGACACCAGATCCGCGCCGCCCGTCCTCAAGGGCGAGGACGGCGACGGCTCCGTCCAGGTCCGCATGGACCCCACCGACAAGATCGAGGGGGCCAAGGTCTTCGCGGTCTACGGCAAGGGCGGGATCGGCAAGTCCACGACCTCCTCGAACCTCTCGGTCGCCTTCACCAAGCTCGGCAAGCGCGTGCTGCAGATCGGCTGCGACCCGAAGCACGACAGCACCTTCACGCTGACCGGCCGCCTCGTGCCGACGGTGATCGACACCCTCAAGGACGTCGACTTCCACCCCGAGGAGCTGCGCCCCGAGGACTTCGTCTACGAAGGCTACAACGGCGTGCTCTGCGTCGAGGCGGGCGGCCCGCCGGCCGGCACCGGCTGCGGCGGCTACGTCGTCGGGCAGACCGTGAAGCTCCTGAAGGAGCATCATCTGCTGCAGGAGACCGACGTCGTGATCTTCGACGTCCTCGGCGACGTGGTCTGCGGCGGCTTCGCCGCCCCGCTCCAGCACGCCGACCGGGCGCTGATCGTCACCGCCAACGACTTCGACTCGATCTACGCCATGAACCGCATCATCGCCGCGGTGCAGGCCAAGTCGAAGAACTACAACGTCCGCCTCGCCGGCTGCGTCGCCAACCGTTCGAAGGACACCGACGAGGTCGACCGCTACTGCGACGTGGTCGGCTTCAAGCGCCTCGCGCATCTGGCCGACGTCGACGCGATCCGCCGCTCGCGCCTCAAGAAGAAGACGCTGTTCCAGATGGACGACGCCGAGGACGTCGTGCAGGTCCAGAAGGAATACGTCCGCCTCGCCGAGACGCTGTGGAACGGCACGGAGTCGATGGCCCCCGCCCCCCTCGAGGATCGCGACATCTTCGAGCTGCTCGGCTTCGATTGAGAGAGGCGCGCGACGTGAACGCCACCTACGACCGCACCCGCGTCCGGCTCGAGGAATACTTCGACCGGACCGCCGCCCAGACCTGGGCGAAGCTGACCTCGGACGCCCCGGTCAGCCGCATCCGGGCCACCGTGCGCGCGGGGCGCGACCGCATGCGCGGGGTCCTGCTGGGGATGCTGCCCGGGGACCTGACGGGCCTGCGCCTGCTCGACGCCGGCTGCGGCGTCGGTCAGCTCGCGGTCGAGGCGGCGCGGCGCGGCGCCGAGGTCGTCGCCATCGACATCTCGCCGACGCTGGTCGGCATCGCGCGGGACCGCGCGGCGGCCGCCGTCGATCCCGCCGTCGCGGCGAGGATCGACTGGCGCACCGGCGACATGACCGACCCCGCCCTCGGCGACTTCGACCATGTCGTGGCGATGGACAGCCTGATCCACTACCGCCCCGACGACATCGCGTCGGCGCTGGCCCGCCTCGCGCCGCGCGTGCGGGGCTCCGTCGCCTTCACCGTCGCTCCGGCGACGCCCGCGCTCTCGGCCATGTGGGCCGCCGGCAAGCTCTTTCCGCGCTCCGACCGCTCGCCGGCGATCCAGCCGGTGTCGGCCGCGACCCTCGCGCGCCGGGCCGAGGCGCAGACCGCCCTCGCCGGCTGGAGCGTCCGCAGCCACGAGCGCGTCGCGAGCGGCTTCTACATCTCCGAGGCGTTGGAAGCGCGCCCTCCTTCAGACCCCGCATGACCCGGGACATGGCATGACCGAGACCCCGACCTCCGAGCCCTCCGTCAAGGCGCAGTTCTTCTCCACCGTGGGCAAGGGCTTCGTGCCCTTCGCCGACGCGGCCTCGCCCGAGCTGCCGCTCGGCCGGCTGATGCGGCTCGCGCTGTTCCAGATCTCCGTCGGCATGGCGACGGTGCTGCTGATGGGCACGCTGAACCGCGTGATGATCGTCGAGCTCGGCATCTCCGCCTGGATCGTCGCGGCCCTCGCGGCGCTGCCGGTGCTGGCGGCTCCGTTCCGCACGCTGATCGGCCATCGCTCGGACCATCACCGCTCGGCGATCGGCTGGAAGCGCGCGCCCTACCTCTGGTTCGGCACGCTCTGGCAGTTCGGCGGCCTCGCGATCATGCCGTTCTCCCTCCTCCTTTTGTCGGGCGATACCATCGGACCGATGTGGGCGGCCTACGCCGGCGCCATGCTGGCCTTCGTGATGACCGGCATCGGCCTGCACATGACCCAGACCGCGGGACTCGCCCTCGCGACCGACCTCGCGCCGGAGGAGACGCGCCCGCGCGTCGTCGCGCTGCTCTACGTCATGCTGCTGGTCGGCATGGGCGTCTCGGCCTTCATCTTCGGCTGGCTGCTGCGCGACTTCACCCAGGTGAAGCTGATCCAGGTGATCCAGGGCGCCGCCGCGCTGACGCTGGTTCTGAACATGGTCGCCCTCTGGAAGCAGGAGGTCGTCAAGCCCCAGTCCAAGGCGGAGCGGGCCGAGCCGATCCCGCCCTTCTCCGAGGCGTGGCGCGACCTGATGTCGGGCGGCCGCGCCGGGCGGCTGCTGGCCGCCATCGCGCTCGGCACCGCCGGCTTCGCGATGCAGGACATCCTGCTCGAGCCCTATGGCGGCGAGGTGCTCGGCCTCTCGGTCGGCGCGACCACGGCGCTGACCGGGATCTGGTCGCTCGGCGCGCTCCTCGGCTTCGCGATGGCGGCGCGCTGGCTCGGCCGCGGCAAGGATCCCTGCCTCCTCGCCGCCTACGCGGCCGTCGCCGGGGCCTTCGCCTTCAGCCTCGTGATCTTCGCCGATCCGCTGCAGAGCGCGACGGTGTTCCGCCTCGGCGCCTTCGCGGTCGGCTTCGGCGCCGGGCTCTTCGCGGTCTGCGGGCTCACCGCCGCGATGGCGCTGTCGCGCTCGGGCTCGGGCCTCGCGCTCGGGGCGTGGGGCGCCGCCACGGCCACCGCCACCGGCGTCGGCGTTCTCGCCGGCGGCATCCTCCGCGACGTGGTCGGGGGGCTCGCCACGTCGGGCGCCCTCGGTCCCGCGCTCACCTCGGACGCGATCGGCTACTCGGTGGTCTACCACCTCGAGATCGCGCTGCTCTTCGCCACCCTCGTCGTCATCGGCCCGCTCGTCCGGCGCGGACCCAGGGCCCAACAAGGTTCGGAGGACCGGAGCGCGCGCTTCGGCCTCGCCGAATTCCCCACCTGAGAGGAAGGGAGTCCGCCATGGACATCACCAGCACGATCACCGGCTACTTCGACGTGGCGCAGCTGACGCTGTACCTGTTCTGGATCTTCTTCTTCGGTCTCATCTTCTGGATCCAGCGCGAGAACATGCGCGAGGGCTTCCCCCTCGTCTCCGAGCGCACCGGCGAGGAACTGCCCGCCGCGACGATTCCGCTGCCCGATCCCAAGACCTTCCGGCTCCCCCACGGCGGCGGCGAGCTGACCGTGCCCGGCCCGAACCAGGGCGACACCCGCCCCGTCGCGGCCGAGCGGACCGGCCACGACGACAGCTTCCCGCTGGTGCCCACGGGCGATCCGCTGAAGGACGGCGTCGGCCCGGCCGCCTGGTGCGAGCGCGCCGACCGACCCGACCTCACCCATCACGGGGACGCCAAGATCGTCCCGATGCGCGTCGACGAGAACTGGGCCATCGCCGGCGGCTCCCGCGACATCCGCGGGCGCGCGGTGATCTCCGGCGACGATCAGGAGGTCGGCACGGTCAAGGACCTCTGGGTCGACCGCTCCGAGAGCATGATCCGCTACATCGAGATCGAGCTCCAGGACGGCTCGTCCCGCCTCGCGCCGTTCACGCTCTGCTACGTCAACTGGTGGAAGCCCACGGTCACGATCCGGTCGCTCCACGCCCACAACTTCGAGGGGGTTCCGACCACCGCCAACCCTGAGCAGGTGACGCTGCTCGAAGAGGACAAGATCAGCGCCTACTACTGTGGCGGCCTGCTCTACGCCTCCAAGTCGCGCGAGGAGCCGCAGCTCTGATGGCCCATGACGACGTTCAGATCGAGCCGGTCCGCGGCCTGCCGGAGCGCCCGCCCGAGGGCGAGCGCATCCTCTGGCAGGGCCGCCCGGACTGGCGCGCGCTCGCGCGGCGCTGGCTCCGCGTGCGCTGGGTGATCGCCTGGTTCGCCTTCCTCGCCGTCTGGCGGGGCGCGGCCATGGCGGCCGACGGGGCCACGACGACGGAGATCCTCGCCGTCTCCGTCTGGTTCGTCGGCCTCTGCGCGGCGGCGGTCGGTGTGCTCTCGCTCCTCGCCTGGGTGACGGCGACGAACACCGTCTACACCATCACCACCCGGCGCGTGGCGATGCGCATCGGCGTCGCGTTGACCGTGACGCTGAACCTTCCCTACCGCTGGATCGCCTCGGCGGATCTGCGCCAGCACCCCTCGGGCACGGGCGACATCTCACTCTCGCTCTCCGGCGAGGACAAGATCTCCTGGGCGGTGCTGTGGCCGCACGCCCGACCCTGGAGACTTTCGAAGCCCGAGCCGATGCTCCGCTGCGTGCCGGATGCCGGCCGGGTCGCGACGATCCTGGCCGACGCGCTCCGCGCCGACCTCGCACGCCGCGAGGCGGAGGACGGGTCCGAGCCGGCGTTCGGGACCGCGCCGCAGCCGGCCGCCGCGCCGGCCGCCCTCGCGGCGGAATGAGAGAAGGAGGACCGGAATGAATTCGATCCAGGACGCGCAAGGCCCCTCGCAGGGCCGCCCTTCGCCCGGAGCGCGCCGGCGGATCGTCAACACGCGCTCCGATCAGGTGGAGACGATCCCTCGGGTCATCCTCCGCGCCATCGGGTCGCTGGTCGTCCTGTCGGTGGTGCTGGTCGGCTGGGCCCGCTACACCGGCATGGAGCCCGCCGCGAGTCCGCCGGCCGACCGCGCGGTGCACACCGAGGTCCCGATCCGCATCGAGGCCGAGGGGCTCGCCCGCGTCACCGTGCGCAACGCCGAGACCGGCGCGGTCGTGGCCGAGCTCTCGGAGGCCGAGGGCGGCTTCATCGCCGGCGTCGAGCGGGCCTACGCCCGCCAGCGCATGCTCGCCGGCCTGCCGGAGGACGCGCCCGTCCGCCTCGTCCGCTGGGACGACGGCAAGCTGAGCCTTCTCGACCCCGCCACCGGCTGGCGGGCCGAACTGCACGGCTTCGGCCGTGACAACACCGAAGCCTTCGCCCGGCTTTTCGACTGAACTCGACCCGGCAAGGGAGATGCCGATGACGTTCTTCGCCAGACAACGGGAGGACCACCCCTGCACGGTGGAGGTCAGCCACACCTTCGAGGCGCTGCACGCCCATGTCCGCCTCGACGACGGGGCCACCATCGAGCCCGGAGACGAGGTTCTCGTCCACGGCGAGCCGATCCAGGCCGCCTACGGCGAGGTCGTCCGCGAGAGCCGCGTCGCCACGATCACCCGCGCCACCTGGCTCGGGCGGCAGTGGACGCGCCTGACCGGCGATCTCGAATTCATGGAACTCTGCGAGTTCTCGTTCTCCGAGGAGGCCCGGCTGTGAACATGCAATCCAAGGTCGACGCCGAGCGTCGCACCGAAAACGCCGCCCTAGCCCGCGAGATCCAGGGCGACGACCCGATGGCGGGGCAGAACGAGACCACGCGCATGGCGCAGGAGACGACGCTCCTCGCGCCGCGGTTCTACACCACCGACTTCGACGAGCTCGACAAGCTCAGCGTCGAACTGGTGCGCGAGGACTGGGACGACCTGATCGCCCAGATGAAGTCGGACCCGAACAAGGGCCACTTCAAGAAGACCGAGGAGTGGGACGAGATCGACTTCGACAAGCTCGACCCCGAGCTGAAGAAGGAGCTGGTCGACTTCCTGGTGTCCTCGCTGACCGCCGAGTTCTCGGGCTGCGTGCTCTACAAGGAGATGAAGCGCCGCGGCAAGAACAAGGAGATCTGCGAGCTGTTCTCCTACATGAGCCGCGACGAGGCCCGGCACGCCGGCTTCATCAACGACGCGCTGAAGGAGGCCGGCATCGGCGTCAACCTCGGCTTCCTGACCAAGACCAAGAAGTACACCTACTTCAAGCCGAAGTTCATCTACTACGCCACCTACCTCTCCGAGAAGATCGGCTACGCACGGTACATCACCATCTACCGCCACCTCGAGAAGCATCCCGAGCATCGCTTCCATCCGATCTTCAAGTGGTTCCGCCAGTGGTGCAACGACGAGTTCAGCCACGGCGAGGCCTTCGCCCTTCTGATGCGCGCCAATCCGGACACGCTGAGCGGCGGCAACAAGCTCTACATCCGCTTCTTCCTGATCGCGGTCTTCGCGACCATGTGGGTGCGCGACCACGCCCGTCCGGCCTTCCACGACGCGCTCGGCGTCGACATCGACGAGTACGACCGGAAGGTGATCGCGCTCACCTCGGAGATCTCGCGGCAGGTGTTCCCGGTGGAGCTGAACCTCGACGAGACCTTCTGGAACGGCTGCCGGGCGCTTTCGGACGTCAACGTCGCGATGGACGACGCCCGCAAGCGCGGCGGCGTCCTCGGCCGTGTGCGCCTCGCCGGACTCTACGCCCGGGCCGGAGGCATCTTCGCGCGGCTCTATCTGCGGCCGGTCAAGTCGGTGGAGGCGCCCGAGAGCGTCCGCCTGCAGCCGGTCTGGTGAGGAGGGCGCGATGAGCATGACCGGGACGGGGGGCGCGATCCTCTTCGGGATCTTCGTCTGGTGGTTCTCCACCGGCGCGATCCTGTGGATGGCGACCCGTCCCGGCCGCTGGCCGGCGCTGGCGACGGTCCTGACCGCGCCGGTCGCGGTGGCGGCGGTCGCCGGCCTCTGGCGTGCGGCGGGCGACGTCAGCCCCTGGGGCGCGTTCGAGGCGTTCTCCTGCGCGATCCTGATCTGGGGCTGGTTCGAACTCGCCTTCCTCTCCGGCCTGGTGCTCGGCCCCTCCAAGGCGCCGTGCCCGCCCGAGCTGACGGGCTGGCCGCGCTTCGTCGCCGCATGGCGGGCGCTGGCGCATCACGAACTGGGGCTCGCCGCCGCGCTGCTGGTCCTCGTGGCGTTGAGCTGGGACGGCGAGAACCGCTTCGGCCTCTACACCTTCGCGGTGCTGTTCTTCGCCCGCATCTCGGCGAAACTGAACGTCTTTCTGGGCGTGCCCAACCTGACCGAGGAGTTCCTGCCGCCGGCGGTGAGCCATCTCAAGAGCTTCTTCGCCCGCGGCCCCGCCAACGCGCTGCACCCGGTGACCGTCGCGGCGCTCGGCTTCGCGACGATGTTCCTCGCTCAGCGCGCATACGTCGCGCCCGGTCAGAGCGGCGCCGAAGCGGGTTTCGTCCTTATATCGACCCTCGCGGCCCTCGCGCTGGTCGAGCATCTGACCATGGTGCTTCCGGTGCGGGACGCGGCGCTCTGGCGCTGGGCGCTGCCGGAGGACAAGCGGGCCGCCCTCGCGCGGCCGGAGAGACGCGCGGACCCGGCCTGGCCCGGCCCGCGCCGGGTGGACTGAAAGCGAGAGACGTCGGAGGAGACGCGACGATGGACTACGAAGGCTTCTTCAAGGCGGAACTCGACGCCCTGAGGGACGAAGGCAACTACCGCGTCTTCGCCAACCTCGAGCGCCATGTCGGCCGCTTTCCGCAGGCCACCCGCCGCACCGCGGACGGCGAGCATCCGGTGACGGTCTGGTGCTCCAACGACTATCTCGGCATGGGTCAGCACCCCGACGTGCGCCGCGCGATGGTCGAGGCCATCGAGACCTGCGGCGCCGGCGCCGGCGGCACGCGGAACATTTCCGGAACCAACGTCCATCACGTCGCCCTCGAGCGCGAGCTCGCCGACCTCCACGCCAAGGAATCGGCGCTGGTCTTCACCTCGGGCTACGTCTCGAACTGGGCCGCGCTCGGCACCCTCGGCGCGCGGCTGCCGGACTGCGTGATCCTCTCCGACTCGCTCAACCACGCCTCGATGATCGAAGGCATGCGCCACTCGCGCGCCGCCAAGATGATCTGGCGGCACAACGACGTCGAGGATCTGCGCCGGAAGCTCGCCGGTCTCGATCCGGCGACGCCCAAGGTCGTGGCCTTCGAGAGCGTGTATTCGATGGACGGCGACATCGCGCCCATCGCGGAGATCTGCGACGTCGCCGACGAGTTCGGCGCGCTGACCTATCTCGACGAGGTGCACGCCGTCGGTCTCTACGGTCCCCGTGGCGGCGGCGTCGCGGAGCGCGAGGGTCTGATGGACCGCCTGACGGTGATCGAAGGCACGCTCGGCAAGGCCTTCGGCGTGATGGGCGGCTACATCACGGCCTCCGAGTCGCTCTGCGACTGGGTGCGCAGCTTCTCCTCGGGCTTCATCTTCACCACCGCGCTGCCCCCGGCGGTCGCCGCCGGCGCCTGCGCCTCGATCCGCCACCTGAAGGAGAGCGACGCGGAGCGTCGCGTCCAGCGCGAGCGCGTCGCCCAGCTTCGCGCGCGGCTCGACCAGCTCGGCATCCCGCATCTGCCGAACCCCAGCCACATCGTGCCGGTGATGGTGAAGGACCCGGTGAAGTGCAAGATGCTCTCGGACATCCTGCTCGACGACTACGGAATCTACGTGCAGCCCATCAACTACCCGACGGTCCCGAAGGGCACCGAGCGGCTGCGCTTCACCCCCTCGCCGCTGCATTCGGCCGAGGACGTGGAGCACCTCGTCTCGTCGCTGCACGCGCTCTGGAACCAGTGCGCCCTCAGCCGGGCCGTCGCCTGAGCCGGCGTCCGCCGGCTCTGGACCCATGAGGATTATTTCGTAGGGTGGATGCACGGGGCGCCGCGCGGCGCCCCGTCCGGCGCCGCAGCCGCGGTCGCCGGACAAGGAACGGTGCGCGAACACCGAAAGCCCGGGAGAGACGCTTCATGAAGATCCTCGCCGCCCTCGCCGCCCTCGGCCTGCTCGTCACCGTGCCCGCCGTCGAGGCGGCCGACGTCGCCGCCGGCGAGAAGGCCTTCGCCAAGTGCAAGTCCTGCCACATGATCGAAGGCGGCGGCGAGACGATCGTCCGCGGCGGCAAGGTCGGCCCCAACCTCTACGGCATCGTCGGGAAGCAGGCCGGCTCGATCGAGGGTTTCCGCTACGGAGACAGCCTCGTCGAGGCGGGCGAAAAGGGTCTCGTCTGGGACGAGGCGTCGCTCGCCGACTACATCACGGATCCGCGCGAGTTCCTGTCGGAGTATCTCGGAGGTTCCGCCCGATCGAAGATGAGCTACAAGCTTCGCTCCGGGGCGGAGGACGTCGCCGCCTATCTCGCGCAGTTCGGGGGAGAGAGCTGACCACGCGGCGCGCGGGTTCAGTCGAGGCCGGGGGTATCGAGCAGCGTGCGGCCGGCGCGGTCCTCGACCTCGATCACCCAGAGATCGGGGTCAAAGCCGCGCTGGCGCGCGATGGAGGCGTCCACCTCCGCCTCCGGCCCCTCCGCGGTCTCCATCCAGACCCGGCCCTCGAGCCCCGTGCGCCTAGCGAAAAGACGCGCGCGCCCATCGAGCGTGGCGAGCTTCACCAGCACGGCGCCCGCCGTGGCGTCGCCGCGCGCGACCACGTAGGCCGGAATCGCCTCGGCCGAGAGTCGACGCAGATAGGCATCCACCCAGAGCCCGGCGGCGAGCCGCGCGCTCACGCGCCCTCGTCGAAGTCGAGGCCCATGCTCTCGTAGCGCTCCCGCTCGTCCTGCCATTTCGGGCGCGCGCGGACCTCGAGGAAGAGGTGGACCTTGCGCCCGAGAAACTCCGAGAGCTCGGCCCGCGCGGCGGCGCCGATCGCCTTCGCGGTCTCGCCGCGCCGGCCGAGGACGATGCCCTTGTGGCCGTCCCGCGCGACGTAGATCACCTGATCGATCCGGACCGAGCCGTCCTTGCGCTCCTCCCAGCCCTCGGTCTCCACGGTGAGCTGGTAGGGCAGCTCCTCGTGCAGGCGGAGCATCAGCTTCTCGCGCGTCGTCTCGGCGGCGATGAGGCGCAGCGGCAGGTCGGCGATCTGGTCCTCCGGATAGAGCCATGGGCCCTCAGGCATGCGGTCGGCCAGCCAGCGGCGCAGGTCGTCGCAGCCGAGGCCCTTGCTGGCGGAGATCATGAAGGTGGCCGCGAAGTCCCTGCGATCGTTGAGGTCCTTCGAGAGCGCGAGGAGCGTCGGCGGCGACACCCGGTCCACCTTGTTGATGGCGAGGGCGACGGTGCGCCCTTCGGCGCGGGCGTCGAGGGCGGCAAGGATCTCCTCCACCCCCTCGGTGACGCCGCGATGCGCCTCGACCAGCAGCACCACGACGTCGGCGTCCTCCGCCCCGGTCCAGGCGGCGGCGACCATGGCGCGGTCGAGCCGGCGGCGGGGGCGGAACAGGCCCGGCGTGTCGACGAAGACGATCTGGGCGGCGCCCTCGAGGGCGACGCCGCGAATGCGGGCGCGGGTGGTCTGCACCTTGTGGGTGACGATGGAGACCTTGGCGCCGACCATGCGGTTGAGGAGGGTCGACTTGCCGGCGTTGGGCTCGCCGATCAGGGCGACGAATCCGCAGCGGGAGCCTTCGGGGCCGTAGCCGGTTCCGGTTTCGTTCTCGGCGCTCATGGGCGCCGGCCAGGAGAGAGTTCGGGCATCGTTCCTGCGGGTCCGTGGGTCATGCGCGCGCTCAGCCGGCTTCGCCGGCGTCGCGTTCGAGGCGGGCGAGGAGTTCGGCCGCGGCGGCCTGCTGGGCGGCGCGTTTCGAGGGGGCGGAGGCGGTCGCCTCGGCACGCTGGCCGAGGCGGGCGGCGACGGTGAACACGGGGGCGTGATCCGGCCCCTCGCGGTCGATCTCGGGATAGGTGGGCGGGGCGAGGCCGCGGGCCTGGGCCCATTCCTGCAGCGCGGTCTTGGCGTCGGGCGCCGTCGTCTCGGCCTCGGCCGGGCGGTCGCCCCAGGCGGCGAGGATCGCGGCGCGCGCGGCCTCGGGCCCGGAATCGAGATGGATCGCGGCGATCACCGCCTCCATCGCGTCGCCGAGGATGGCGGTCTTGCGCCGCCCGCCGGCCATGGTCTCCGAGCGGCCGAGGCGGAGCATGTCGCCGAGGCCGAGCCCGGCGGCGACCTCGGCGCAGGTCTCCTTGCGCACGAGGGCGTTGAAGCGCGGCGCGAGGGCGCCCTCCTCGGCCTCGGGGAAGCGCTCGAACAGCGCTTCGGCCATCACGAGGCCGAGAACCCGGTCGCCGAGAAACTCGAGGCGCTGGTTGTCCGGGCGCGCGCGGGTCGAGGCGGAGGGATGGGTGAGCGCCTCGTCGAGCCGCGGGCTCGGGACCACGGGCACGCCGAGCCGCTCGGAGAGCGCGGCGGCGTAGGCGGCGAGGTCGTCGCGGCGCTTCACCGCGCGGCTCCCGCCGGGATCCGGGCGGCGCGCGGCGAGGCGGCGCACGAGTTCAGTCGATCGAGACGAGGAAGCGGTCGGCGCGCCAGTTCCAGACCTCCCAGAAGCGGCCGCCGAAGCTGAGGGCGATGAGGTCGGCCCGGCCGACGAGGTGGTCGAAGGGCACCATGCCGACGCTCTGGCGGCTGTCGTTGGAGTTGTCGCGGTTGTCTCCGATGAAGAAGTAGTGGCCTTCGGGCACCTCGAAAACCCGTGTGTTGTCCGAAAGCGCCGAGGTGTCGTCGTCGGCGTTGAGGACGACGTGCTCGACCCCGTTCGGCAGCGTCTCGATGAAACGCTCCTTCAGGCACATGACCTGGCCGGCCACGCGCGGGTAGCTCTTGCACTGGAGGGACTGGCCCGGGACCACGGGCTCCAGATAGGGGCCTTCGGGATGCGGGCGCCGCGGCGCCGGCTCTCCGTTGATGAAGAGCGTGCCCTCGATCATCTGGATGCGGTCGCCGGGCAGGCCGATCAGACGCTTCACGTAGTCCTGGCCGTTGCGCGGATGCTTGAACACGATGACGTCGCCGCGCTCGGGCTCGGCCGCGAGGATGCGGCCGTCGAAGGGGGCGAGGCTGAACGGGAAGGAGTGCTGGGAGTAGCCGTAGGCGTATTTCGAGACGAACAGGAAGTCGCCGATCAGGAGCGTCGACTTCATCGAACCCGACGGAATCCAGAAGGGCTGGAACAGGACGGTGCGGAAGATCCCGGCGATGAGCAGGGCGTAGACGACGGTCTTGACGAGCTCCCACGGCCCGTCCTTCTTCCGAGGCCTCGCCATCGCGCGCCGGCTCCCTGTTGCCTGTCGACGGCGCCGATCGGCCCGCCCCCTCCACGCGCCCGACGCGCGTCGGCGGGGTTGTCGCCGTGGGGCGGGGGACTGTCAACCGCCGCCGCCCGGCGCCGGCGCCCGCGCTCGGGGAGGTCGGTACGGGCGGGACGCGCCTGCCGCCCCG
>JAWLFJ010000043.1:0-28731 GCA_041685625.1 Paracoccaceae bacterium
CGCGCCGCTCGGGGGGATCGACCCCCCTCGCGCCGCCGCCGATCCGCCAGGGGCGGATCCGCGAGGGGCGCCCGGCCCGGGCGGTGCGCGCCGCCGCCGCCGTCCGGGGCGCCGGAGGCCCGCGATGCGCCTGAAGATCCGCCACGTCACCCGCTACGCCTACGATCCGCCGGCGCTGCGCCTGGCGCTGCGACTTCGGCTCTGGCCGTCGCGCTTCGAGGGACAGCGCCCCCTCGACTGGCGCGTCACGGTCGACGGCGAGGCGGTGCCGATCCTGTTCACCGACGTGCACGGCGAATCGCTCGGCCTCTGGCACGCCCACGACCCGCGCGGCGCGGTCGAGATCGTCGCCGAGGGCGAGGTGGAGACCGAGGACGCCGCCGGCCTCGTGCGCGGGCTCGGGCGCGAGCGCGGGCTCGGCGTCTGGCGGCGCGCCACGGCGCTGACGGCGCCCGAGCCGGGCCTCGACGCCCTCGCCGGCGCGGCGCGGGAGGCCGCGGACGGCGCCGGGCGCCTCGCGGAGCTGCATGCGCTGATGCAGGCGGTCCACGCCCGCGTCGAATACCGCGCCGGCCTCACCGACGCCGAGACGCCGGCGGCGCGCGCGCTCGCCCTCGGCGCCGGGGTCTGCCAGGACCACACCCACGTCTTCCTCGCCGCGGCGCGGCGCCTCGGCGCCCCGGCGCGCTACGTGGCGGGCTATCTGCTCGCCTCGGACGATCCCGAGGCGGCCGAGGGCCCGGCGGCCGATCCCAGCGAGACCCACGCCTGGGCCGAGGCGCATGTCGAGGGCCTGGGCTGGGTCGGCTTCGACCCCTCCTCCGGCGTCTGCACCACCGACCGGCACGTGCGCCTCTGTTCCGGCCTCGACGCCCGCACCGCGGGCCCGATGCGCGGCAGCGTCGGCGGCGGCGCGGCCGAGACCCTCGAAGCCTGGGTCGACATCGCCCGCGTCGCCCCCGCGGCGCAGGCCCAGCAGTAGCGGAGACCCCCCGGAAATGACCTATTGCGTCGGCCTGCGCCTCGACGCCGGGCTCGTGATGCTGTCCGACACCCGCACCAACGCCGGGCTCGACAACATATCGCGCTTCGCCAAGATGACGCATTGGGAGGTTCCGGGCGAGCGCGCGGTGGTGCTGATGAGCGCCGGCAACCTCTCGATCACCCAGGGCGTCGTCACCCGCCTGTCGGTCGCCTGCGACCGGGCGGCGGCGGGCGAGGACGTCGAGAGCATCGTCACCTGCCCCTCGATGTTCCGCGCCGCCCAGCTGGTCGGCGACGCCATGGCCGCGGAGCAGCGCCGCTACCGCTCCCGCCTCGAGGCGCAGGGCGAGGCGGCGGACGCCACGCTGATCCTCGGCGGCCAGCGCGCCGGGGGCGCGCCCCGGCTGTTCCTGGTCTACTCCGCCGGCAACTTCATCGAGGCGACGGCCGACACGCCCTTCTTCCAGATCGGCGAACACAAGTACGGCAAGCCGATCCTCGACCGCGTGATCACGCCCGCGACGCCGATCCCGACGGCGCTGAAGGCGGCTTTCGTCTCGATGGATTCGACCCTGCGCTCCAACCTGTCGGTGGGCCTCCCGCTCGACCTCGCGGTGATCCGGGCGGGGGCGCTGCGGCTGGCCGCACGCCGGCGCATCGAGGGGGACGACCCGGATTTCTCCGCGATCTCCACGGCCTGGTCGGAGGCGCTGCGGGAGGCCTTCTCGGAGGTGCCGGAAGTGGTCCTCGAGTGACCTGCGCTCCCGGCGGCCGCCGCCGCCGGGGCGCGGGCGTCGCCGCGGGCCGCTTCAGCGCAGCCGCGCGCCGGTCTCGTGCGGCGTGGCGCGCCCGGCGATCCGCGCGGCGTAGACCTGCCGTCCCTCGAGAACGCGCTGCACGTAGTTGCGGGTCTCGGCGAAGGGGATCGTCTCGATCCAGTCGACCATCGCCTCGATCCCCCGCCCGCGCGGATCGCCGAAGCGCGCCAGCCAGCCGCGCACGCGGTGGGGTCCGGCGTTGTAGCCCGCCGCCACCAGGGGCAGCGAGCCGAACTCCTCCCAGAGCATGCGCAGATAGTCGTCGCCGAGACGCGCGTTGTAGCGCCAGTCGGCGGTCAGCGCGCCCGGCGAATAGGCGAGCCCGAGCCGGCGCGAGACCGATTCCGCCGTCGCCGGCATCACCTGCATCAGGCCGCGCGCGCCCGCGTGGCTGATCGCCTCGGGGTTCAGTTCGCTTTCCTGCCGCGCCACGGCCATCAGGAGGGCGGGATGCATCGCGCCTCCGCCCGCCGCGAGGCCCGTGACGGGGTAGTAGGGCGTCGGCAGCACGAGGCCGAGCCGCGCCGCGGCCTTGCCGGCGCGCACCGCGATCTCCGGCCGGTCGAGCTCCAGCGCCAGGGCTCCCAGCGCCGCGAAGTCCCGCGGCGTCTCCGCCAGCCGCGTCGCGTGCACCAGCAGGCGCCAGGAGAGGTCCCGCTCGCCCGCCCAATGCGCCAGCACGCCGGCGCGCACCGGCTCGCGCGCCACGATCCCGGCCGTCCGCCAGTCCGTCGGCAGGGGCGAGCCCGCGAGACCGGGATCCGGGTCCGCGCCCGCCGCCTCCGCCGCGAGCTGACCGTAGAAGCTGGTCTGCCAGCGCGCGCCCTCGCGCCACGCCGCCTCGGCGCCCGCCGCGTCGCCCTCGGCCGCCCGCGCGCGGCCCAGCCAGTACCAGCCGCGCCCGAGGCTGATCGGACTCTCCACCGCCGCGAGGAACGTCTCGAAATGCCGCGCCGCCGCGCCCGGCTCGCCCAGTTCGCGCAGCGCGATCCAGCCGGCGAACCATTCGAGCTCGGCGTGGCCGTAGCCGATCTCCGGCGTCGTGAAATGGCGGCTGGCGAGCTCGTAGGCGAGCCGCGGGTCGCCGTCCCAGTCCGCCTGTCGCGCGAAGGCCATGCGCCGGCCCGCCCAGGCGCCGGGCCGCCCCAGCGCCCCGGCGGAGACCGAGCGGGCGCGCATCATCTCGAGCGCCCCGTCCTCCAGCCCCTTGGCGTCGCGCCAGCGGAAGCGCTCGTAGGCGAGGCCCGGATCGTCCGCGAGGGCGGCGGGCACCCGGTCGATCAGCGCGTTGACGCCGGCGTCGCCGCGGCGAAGCGCGATGCGCGCGCGGGCCAGCGCCGCGAGGCCGGGATCGACCCGGCCCAGCATCCGTTCCGCCTCGCCGCCGAGGCCGCGCCAGAGCAGCATGTCCAGCCGCGCGGCGTGCGCGTCGGCGAAGGCGCCGCCCCAGGCGTCCAGCAACGCCCGCTCCTCGTCACGGGTGAGCGACAGCGTCTCCCATGCCCGAATCGCCGTCGCCCGCGCCTCGGCGACGCGCCCCTCGGCCCGCCAGGCCTCCGCAAGGCGCGCCGCGCCGGTCCCGGTCAGCGGCGCGCGCCGGTCGAAGAAGCCGAGGACCTCGAGGGGCGAGAGACGGTCGGGCATCCGCCGCTCGGCCAGCCGGCGCAGAGCGACGCCTCCCGGCCAGTCGGGATGGTCCGCGAGGAAGCGGGCGTAGTCCTCGAACCGGCCCTCCCCGTCCGACAGCCGCCGCCAGCGCACCAGCGCCCGCGCCGCCGGCTCCGCGAGGCCGGCGGCGATCGCCTCGGCCCCCTGCCAGTCCCGCGCGTCCAGCGCCTGCGCCAGCAGGGCGAAGCGTCCGCCCTCGGCCGGCTGCGGCAGCGCCGCCGCCGCGCCGCCCCAGAGTCCCGCAACGAGCGCCAGCGCGCCCGCCCATCCCGTCAAAGCCATGCCCGCGCCCATCCGTTCCGCCGGTCTCACGCCGGCGCTTCGTCCGCGACGGAAAGTCTACCACGCCCCGCGCAGCCTCGCCACGACGCTTCGCACGCCTTTGCGCGTCACCAGCCGGGACCGGCGCCCATCCCGGCGTCGACCGGCAGCACCGCCCCGGTGATCCCCGACGCCGCGTCCGACAGCAGGAACACGCAGGCGGCGGCCACCTCCTCGGTCGTCACCTCGCGACCGAGCGCCGCCGCCCGGCGCCAGCGCGCGACCCCCTCCGACCACTGCGCCTCCAGCCCCGGCCGGGCGGTCAGGCCGGGCGCGACGACGTTGACGCGGAGCGGCGCGAGTTCCATCGCCGCCGCCCGCGCCAGCGTCTCGAGGCCGGCCTTGGTCGCGGCGTAGACCGAATGCCCCCGCGCCGGCCGCGCCGCCTCCACCGAGGAGACCAGCACCGCCGATCCGGTGTCCATCCCCGCCAGGAGGCCCTGCGCGGCGCCGAGATTGACCCGCGCCAGCGCCTCCCAGAACCGCCCGCTCTCGCGGAAGGCGCCGAGATCCTGCCGCGCGGCGCAGTGCACGAGCCCGTCGGCGCCCGTCGCCCGCGCCAGCGCCTCGCCCGCCTCGAAGCCGTCGAGCCCGGCGCGCACCGCCTCGCCGCCGATCTCCGCGGCCAGCGCCTCCGGCGCGGCCGAACCGCCATGCGCGACGACATGCGCTCCGGCGGCGGCGCAGGCCCGCGCCACGGCCGCGCCGATGCCCCCGGAGGCGCCGGTCACCAGCACCCGCCGCCCGGCGAGCGCCTCCCCCGCGCCCCCCGTCATGCCGCCCTCGCGCGCGGGCCGTCGGGCGACGCCGCCCGACGACGTCCCCCCGCGCGCGGCGCTCCCGGCGGACCCGCCGCCGCCGCTTCGCCGCCGGGCGCGCCCCCGCCCCGCACCGTGGCCGCCCCGGCGTCCCTCATCGCAGCGCCGGCGCAGCCGCCTCCAGCAGGCGCGCGATCCGGGCGCCCGCCACTTCGGCGTTGGCCAGAACCGCCTCGATGGTGTCGGGCTGCTGCTCCGGCCCGCCGGTCGCGGAGTTCGTGATCGCGGAGAGGCCCAGCACCCGCATCCCGGCATGGTTCGCCGCGATCACCTCCAGCACCGTCGACATCCCCACTGCGTCGCCGCCCGAGGCGCGCAGGAAGCGCCGCTCGGCCGAGGTCTCCAGCGACGGGCCGGTGATGCCGACATAGACGCCTTCGGCCAGCGGCTCGTCGATCCGCGCCGCCGCCGCCTTCGCCGCCGCGCGCAGATCGGGCGCGTAGGCCCGGCTCATGTCCGGAAAGCGCGGACCGAGGGCCTCGTCGTTGGCGCCGATCAGCGGGTTGGCGCCGGTCAGGTTGACGTGATCCTCGATCAGCATCGGCGCGCCGGGCGAAAGCGCCGGGCTCAGCGCCCCCGCGGCGTTGGTCGCCACCAGCACCTCCGCGCCGAGCCGGCGCATCAGCCACACCGGCAGCGCCACCTCCCGCGCGCTCCAGCCTTCGTAGAGATGCACGCGCCCCTGCATCAGCAGGGCCGGGCGCCCGAACAGCCGGCCCGCCACGAAGCGCCCGGCATGGGAGGGCGCGGTGGAGACCGGAAAGCCGGGGATCTCGGCGTAGGGGACGCTGCGCGCGCCCTGCACGGCCTCGGCCAGCCCGCCGAGGCCGGACCCGAGGATCACCGCCAGTTCCGGCCGCTCCCGTCCCAGCCCGTCGCCGATCGCCGCGACGGCCCGGTCCAGCGTCTCGCCCAATCCGCTCACGCCACCGCCTCCCGGATGCCCGGCATCAGTTCGCGCACGTCCGCCAGCGTCCCGCCGACGTCGAAGCGGAGCGCGCCGTCGCGCACCACCCAGTCGCCGCCCACCATGACATGCCGCACGTCCGCCTTGGAGGCCGAATAGACCAGATGCGTCAGCGGATCGAACATCGGCACGGCGTGCGGCCGCGTCACGTCCAGCGCCACGAGATCCGCCGCCTTGCCGACCTCGAGCGAGCCCGTCACGGCGCCGAGGCCCATCGCCTCCGCGCCCGAGAGCGTCGCCATCCGCCAGGCCTCGGCCGTCGACACCGCCGTCGCGTCCCCGGTCACGCCCTTGTGCAGCGTCGCCGCGAGGCGCAGCGCCAGGAACATGTCGAGATCGTTGCCCGAGATCGCGCCGTCCGTGCCCAGCGCCAGCTTCACCCCCGCCCGCAGCATGTCCGGCACGCGCGCGAAGCCGCTGGCGAGCTTCAGGTTGGAGGCCGGATTGTGCACCACGACCGCCCCGGTCCTCGCGAGGATCGCGATCTCCTCGTCGTCGCAATGCACGCAGTGCGCCAGCACCGCGCGGTCGTCGAGGCAGCCGAGCGCGTCGAGATGGCGGATCACCGAGCGTCCGCAGCTCGCCTCGACGGTGGCCTGCTCCGTCGTCGTCTCGGCGGCGTGGGTGGACCAGAGCGCGCCGTGCGTCCGCGCCATCTCCCGCGAGGCGGCGAGGTTCTCCGGCCCCACGGTGTAGGCGCCGTGCGGGAACACGCCCGGAACCAGCCGCTCGCTCGCCGGATGGGTGGCGAAGAACGCCTCCGCGTCGCGCGGCCGGTCCGCCGCCGTCTTGCCGTCCATCCCCGGCGGATCGAAGAACAGCCCGCCGCAGGCGACGCGGAGCCCGATCTCCGCCGCCGCCTTCGCCGTCTCCTCCGGGTGCCAGAACATGTCGACGACCGCCGTGCAGCCGCCGAGCGCCAACTCCGCGAAGCCGAGGCGGGCGCCGATCCGGCAGGTCTCGGCGTTCAGCGTCGCGCCCTCCGCCTTCCACACCGTCTGCAGCCACGGCTCCAGCGGCAGGTTCTCCACCAGCCCGCGGAACAGCGAATCGGCCGCGTGGCAGTGCGCGTTCACCAGGCCCGCCGCGATCACCAGCCCGCGCCCGTCCACCACCTCCTGCGCCCGGTCGGGAACCTCCCCGATCGCCTCGATCCGCCCGCCGGAGACGGCGAGCCCGCCCTCGACGACGCGTCCCTCCGCGTCGCCCGTCACGATCACGGCGTCCCGGATCACGAGATCGGTCATCGGCTCCTCCGCCCTGCTGCGCCGCCGCGACGCTATCCCTACCGGACGGCGCTGCAAACCCGTCGCAGCGGACGGAACGTTTCCGGAACCTCGCCGCGCCGCGCGCCGGGTCACGCGGAACGGCGCCCGAACCGAGCGCCCCTATCGCGCCGGACATCGCTCGCCTATCTTGCGCCTCATGCGCCCCGCACACCTCCCCGACGCGGCCTCGGAGCCGTTCGAGACACGCGAACGTTGCGTGATCACGGAACTTCTGAACGCCCCCGAGAGCCCCGCCGCCTCGCTCGCCGAGGCGCGCGTCGCCCCGGGCGTGACCACCGAAAGCCACAGCCTCGGCGTGGACGAGGTCTATGTGATCACGAAAGGCGAAGGCCGGATGGAACTCGACGGCCGCCGATTCGTCGTAAGGGCGGGCGACGCCGTCACGATCCCGGCCGGCGCGGTCCAGCGCATCGAGAACACCGGCGCCGGGGATCTCGTCTTCCTCTGCCTCTGCACCCCGCGCTTCACGCCGGACACCTACCGACCCCTCGAAGGAGACACGCCATGAAGATCGACGGCGTCCCGTACCGCACCATCTGGCCGGCGGAGGACGGCGAGGGCGTGATGATCCTCGACCAGACCCTGTTCCCGCACCGTTTCGAGACGGCGCGGCTGACGAGGCTCGAGGACGCCGCCCGCGCCATCAAGACGATGCAGGTGCGGGGCGCGCCCCTGATCGGCGCGACGGCCGCCTACGGTCTCGCCCTCGCGCTGCGCAAGGACGCGACGGATCAAGGGCTTGCGGCGGCCTCGGAGACCTTGCGGCGGACCCGTCCCACCGCCGTCAACCTCGCCTGGGCGCTGGAGCGGATGCGCGCGCGCCTCGCGCCCCTGCCCGAGGCGGACCGTCCCGAAGCCGCCTGGCTCGAGGCCGCCGCGCTCTGCGAGGAGGACGTCGTCATCAACTCCGCCATCGGCGATCACGGCCTGCCCCTGCTCGCCGCGGTCCACGCCCGCCACCCCGACCGCCCGGTCCGCGTGCTGACCCACTGCAACGCCGGCTGGCTGGCGACCGTGGACTGGGGCACCGCCACGGCGCCGATCTACAAGGCGCACGAGAAGGGCATCCCGGTCGAGGTCTGGGTCGACGAGACCCGGCCGCGCAACCAGGGCGCCTATCTGACGGCCTGGGAGCTCGGGCGCCACGGCGTGCCGCACCAGGTGATCACGGACAACGCGGGGGGCCATCTGATGCAGCGCGGTCTGGTCGATCTCGTGATCACGGGCACCGACCGAACCACGGCCACCGGCGACGTCTGCAACAAGATCGGCACCTATCTCAAGGCGCTGGCGGCGGCGGACAACGACGTGCCCTTCCATGTCGCCCTGCCATCGCCGACCATCGACTTCTCGGTCGAGGACGGACGGAGCATCCCGATCGAGGAGCGCGACGGCCACGAGGTGAGCCATGTCAGCGGCCTGAGCGAGTCGGGCGACGTGATCACGGTCGGGCTGCTGCCGCCCGGCTCGCCCGCCGCCAACCCGGCCTTCGACGTCACGCCGGCCCGCCTCGTGACCTCCCTGATCACCGAGCGCGGCGTCTGCCCCGCGACCCGGGACGGCATCGCCACCCTCTTCCCCGACCGCGCCGCCGCCTGAGCCGCCAGCGCCCGGAGCGCCCTCGATGCATCCGAACCCCGCCTTCCGGAAGGCCGAGGCCGCGGCGAACCTCGCCTTCGCCGCGGAGCGCGGCTTCGGCCTGCTCGCCGTCTCGTCGCCCGAAGGCCCGCTGGCCGCGCATGTCCCCTTCGTGATCACGGAGGACGGCGCGACCGTGGAGACCCATCTCGTGCGCTCCAATCCCGTCGCGCGGGCGCTCGCCGGGGGACCGGTCCCCGCCCTCCTCGCCGTCTCCGGCCCCGACGGCTACGTCTCGCCCGACTGGTACGGCAGGGAGGATCAGGTCCCGACCTGGAACTACGTCGCCGTCCACCTCCGCGGCCCGCTGAGGCTCGCCGCGCCCGAAACCCTGCGCGACGTCCTCGCCCGGCTCTCCGACACCTTCGAGCCGCGCCTCGCCCCCAAGCGCCCTTGGACCATGGACAAGATGACCCCCGCGGCGCTCGAGCGCCTGCTGCGCGCCATCGTCCCCGCGCGCCTGACGATCGAGAGCGTGGACGGCACCTGGAAGCTGGGCCAGAACAAGGACGAGAGCGCGCGTCTCGGCGCCGCGGCGGCGATCGGGGGCTCCGTCGGCGCCGATCTCGCCGCCCTCGCCGCGCTGATGCGCGATCCGCCCGCCTGACCTCGCCGCCGTCCCCGGGCGCGCGGGGGTGGGCGGGCGGGCCGTGCGCCCGGGGACGGCGGCGTGGCGGCCCGGAGCTCAGGCCGCGGGGGTCGAGGCGCCCTTCCTGGTCTTCTTCGGCTTGAACGGCGCCATGCCGGCCCGGGCCAGCGCGTCGGCGCGCTCGTTCTCCGGGTGGCCGGCATGGCCCTTCACCCATCGCCAGCGCACCGTGTGGCGCGCCTGGGCGGCGTCGAGCCGGCGCCAGAGATCCTCGTTCTTCACCGGCTTCCTGTCCGCGGTCTTCCAGCCGTTGCGCTTCCAGCCGTGGATCCAGCCGGTCACGCCGCCCTTCACGTAGTTGGAATCCGTGATCACGGTGATCTCGGACGGGCCCTTCAGCGCCTCCAGCGCCGAGATCGCCGCCATCAGCTCCATCCGGTTGTTGGTGGTCCGCGCCTCGCCGCCCGAAAGCTCCCGCTCCCGCAGCACCGCGTCGCCCTCCCTGGCCACCAGAAGCGCCCCCCAGCCGCCCGGCCCCGGATTGCCCGAGCAGGCGCCGTCGGTGTAGGCGAAGAGCTCAGCCATCGACGAACACGTCCATCATGCCCTCCTCGGCGCCGTCCCAGCCCGTCGACGTCTCGCGCGTGATCACGGGCGCGCCGAACCCCGCCGCCGCCAGCGCCTCGGTCAGCGCGGGCTCGCTCCAGTAGACGTAGCGTCGGCCGAGCGCGTCGCGCCGCTCCCCCTCGCCTTCCTTGAGGCCGAGATAGAGCACGCCGCCCGGCTTCAGCGCCCGCCGCAGCCGCGCCAGCAGGTCCGGCATGACCTCCCGCGGCGCATGCAGCAGCGAATAGCTGGCCCAGACGCCCTCATAGGCGTCCCGCTCCTCGATCTCCTCGAACCGCGCCACCTCCGCCGGCACGCCGCGCGCCCGCGCCTCGGCCACCAGCCCGGCGGAGCCGTCGACGGCCCGCACCCGCAGTCCCGCGGCGATCATCTCCGCCGCCGCCCAGCCCGCGCCGCAGCCGAGATCGAGCGCCGCGCCGCCCTCCGGCATCCGGGCGAGGAACGCCCGCAGCGCCGTCCGCGGCGACGCGGCCGACGACCACTCCGCGTAGCGCGCCGCGTCGCGGTCGTAGACGGCGAGCGTCGCGGCGTCGGCCGTGCCGCTCACTGCGCCGCGGCCGGCTCGCGCAGCACCCGCGGCACCTTGAACTCCACCGCCTCCTGCGCGGTCTCCACCAGTTCCAGCGTCACGTCGTAGCGCTCGCGGAAGGCGTCGATCACCTCGTCCACCAGCACCTGCGGCGCGCTCGCCCCCGCGGTGACGCCGACGCAGCCGGCGCCCTCCAGCGCCCGCCAGTCGATCTCCGCCGCCCGCTGCACCAGCTGGGCGTAGCCGCAGCCCGCCTTGCGCCCGACCTCCACCAGCCGCTTCGAGTTCGACGAGTTCGGCGCCCCGATCACCAGCAGCGCGTCGGCCCGCGGCGCCAGCGCCTTCACCGCCTCCTGCCGGTTGGTGGTGGCGTAGCAGATGTCCTCCTTGTGCGGCCCCTTGATCGCCGGGAACCGCGCCTGCAGGGCCGCCGCGACGTCCGCGGTGTCGTCGACGCTCAGCGTCGTCTGCGTCACGAAGGCGAGCCGCTCGGGATCGCGCGGCGCCAGCGTCGCCACGTCGTCCACCGTCTCGACCAGCAGCACCTCGCCCTCCGGCAGCTGGCCCATGGTGCCGACCGTCTCGGGATGCCCCGCATGCCCGATCATCACGATCTGCAGCCCGCGTTCGTGATGCCGCTCCGCCTCGATATGGACCTTGGAGACCAGCGGGCAGGTCGCGTCCACGAACAGCATCTCGCGCCGCGCCGCCTCCGCCGGCACCGCCTTCGGCACCCCGTGGGCCGAGAAGATCACCGGCCGGTCGCCGGGGCACTCGTCCAGCTCCTCCACGAACACCGCGCCCTTCGCGCGCAGCCCGTCCACGACGTAGCGGTTGTGCACGATCTCGTGACGGACATAGACCGGCGCGCCCCATTTCTCGAGCGCCATCTCCACGATCTTGATCGCCCGGTCGACGCCGGCGCAGAAACCGCGCGGGGCCGCGAGCAGCAGGGTCAGGGGCGGACGGGCGGCGGTCATGGCGGTCTCCTCCGGGAACGGCCTCGCCTCTTGGGGATAGGCGCCCGGGGCCGCCTCCGCAACCGCCCGTCCAGCCGGGACCGCGCGCGCGACCGTGAACGTGAACCGGAGCGCGGCGCGGCGACATATGCTAGACCTCGGCGCGAAGCAGTCCGTGGGGGGATCATGCGCTTCCTGTCGCGCGCGCTCGGAGGCCTGGGGCTCGCCGCCATCACCCTCGCCCTGATCGGGTGGGGCGCGCTCTCGCTCGGGCGTGCGATCGAGGCGCAGCGCGCCGAAAGCCCGCCCGGCCCCGCCCCGGCGGAGCGCACGATCCCGGCCGAGATGGCGGTGCTGAGCCGCGAGACCGTGCGTCCGCGCCTCCTCGCCCACGGCCGCGTCGCCAGCGCCCGGACGCTGGAGCTCCACGCCGGCGCCGGCGGGCGTCTCGTCCACCTCTCGCCCGCCTTCCGCGACGGCGGGCGCGTCGCCGAGGGCGACCTCCTCTGGCGCGTCGATCCGGCCGGGGCCGAGTCGGCGCTCGCCCGCGCCCGCATCGCCCGCGACGAGGCCGAGGCCGAGGCGCGCCTCGCCGCCTCCGCGCTGGAACTCTCCCGCCAGGACTTCGAGGGCGCCGGCCGCCAGCGCGACCTCCGCGCCCGCGCGCTCGAGCGGCAGGAGGGCATGCGCGACCGCGGCATCGGCTCCGAGACCTCGGTGGAGGCCGCCGCCATCGCCCTCGTGGAGGCCGAGCGCCAGCGCATCTCCCGCGAGCAGGCGCTGAACGCCGCCGAGAACCGCGCCGCGATCGCCGAGACCGCGCTGCGCCGCGCCCGCCTCGCCGTCGGGGACGCCGAGCGCGCGCTGGCCGAGACCGAGATGCGCGCGCCCTTCGCCGGGCTGGTGGCGGAGGCCGACGTCGCGCCCGGCCGGCGCGTCGCGGCGGGCGAGCGCCTCGGCGTGCTGATCGACCCCACGGCCTACGAGGCCGCGGTGCAGGCGCCGGGCCGCGCCGTCGCCCGCCTGCTCGACGCGGAGGGCCGCGCGCCGGCGCTGGAGGCGCGGGTGCGCCTCGCGCTCGATCCGGAGGCGACGGCGCTCCCCGCCCGCCTCCTGCGCGTCGGCGCCGCCTCCGGTCCCTCGGGCGCCGGGCGCACCCTGCATCTCGGCCTCGGACCCGAGGCCGCCGGCACGCTCCGCCCGGGCGACTTCGTGACCGCGGAGATCGAGGAACCGCCCGTCGAGGACGTCGCGCGCCTGCCGGTCCGGGCGCTCGACGCCGACGACGCGATCCTGGTCCTCGGCGCGGACGACCGGCTGGAGCGGGTGACGCTCGAGGTGGTGCGCCGCCTCGGAGACGCGGCGCTGGCGGCCGACGCGCCCTTCGGCGCCCTCTATCTCGACCGGCTGCGCCCCGTCTTCGGGCCCGGCGTGAAGGTCCGGCCGATTCTCCCCGAAGGCGCCGAGCGCCATGCCGCCGGCGGCCGGCGCGTCGCCCTCTCCGCCGCCGACCGCGCGCGCCTCGCCGCGCTGGTGGCGGCCGAGCCCGCCCTCTCGCCGGAGGGCCGGGCCCGCCTGCTGGCCGACCTCGCCGAGGCCGAGATCAGTCGCACCACGCTCGAACGGATCGAGCGCTTCGGGGCCGGCGACGACCGCCCGTCCGGCGGCTGACCGCCATGCGGGGGGCGAAGGCCGCGGGGCGCGGGGCGATCGGCTACTTCGTGCGCCACCGCACGGCCGCCAACGTGCTGATGATCGTGATCGTCGTGCTCGGCCTCGCCGCGGCCGCCTCGCTGCCCCGCCAGCTGATGCCGGACGTCGAGATCCCGACGGTGAGCGTCACCGTGATCTGGCGCGGGGCCGGGGCGGAGCAGGTGGACCGCGCCGTGCTCTCGCCGCTCGATTCGGCGCTGGCGCTCACGCCCGGCGTCTCCCGGCGCGTCGGGCGGGCGCAGGACAACCGCGCGACCCTGACCCTGGAATTCGAGCCGGGCGCCGATCTCGACCGCGGGACGGCGGCGATCCGCGCCACGCTCGACGGGCTCAGGACCCTGCCCCGCGGGGCCGATCCGCCGCGCGTGACCCAAGGCGCGCGGGGCGAGCGGATCGCGGACTTCCTGATCCACGGCCCCGCCAGCCACGCGCGGCTGACGGTCTACGCGAAGGAGCTGCAGCGACGCTTCCACGCGGCCGGCATGGCGCGCCACTGGCTGCTGGCGAAGCCGAACCCGGTCCTGAGCGTGGAGGTGCCGGAGGCGGCGCTGATCCGCCACGGTCTGAACCTGCGGGAGGTCTCGGCCGGCGTCTCGGACGCCGTGCGCCCGACGCCGTCGGGCTTCGCGGACCGCGGCGCGACGCGCCTGACCACGGGCATCGAGCGACGCTCCGTCGAGGCGCTCTCGGCGCTTCCGCTCCGCCGCGACGCGGCGGGCGGCGTGATCGCGACGCTGGGCGACGTCGCCGAAATCCGCGACGTCGGGGCCGAACGGGGCGCCCGCCACTACGTCGACGGCGACCCGGCGCTGATCGTGCGGATGGACCGTCAGGGCGGCCGCGACGGCATCGACCAGCTGGCCGAGGCGCGCCGCATCGCGGCGGACTACGCCGCGACCCTGCCCGAAGGCGTCCGGATCGAGCCGATCCGGACCTGGATCGAATCGATCGACCGGCGCCTCGGCCTTCTGCTCGACAACGCGCTGGTCGGGCTCGGCGTGGTGGTGGCGCTGCTGTTCCTCTTCCTCTCGCCCCGCGCCGCGCTCTGGGTGGCGGCCGGCGTCCCGATCTCGGTGCTCGGCGCGCTCGCCTGCATGTGGGCGCTCGGCATCTCGCTGAACCTGATCTCGGTCTTCGCGCTGATCGTCATGCTCGGGATCGTGGTCGACGACGCCATCGTCGTCGGCGACCACGCCGACGCGCTGGGCCGGCGCGGCATGGCCCCCGCCCTCGCGGCCGAGACCGCCGCGCGGCGCATGGCGGGGCCGGTCTTGGCCGCATCGATCACCACCGCCATCGCCTTCGCCGGCCTCCTCGCCATCGGCGGGCGTTTCGGCGAGATGCTGGAGGACCTGCCGCTCACCGTCGCCGTGGTGCTCGCCGCCTCGCTGGTGGAATGCTTCCTGATCCTGCCCGCGCACATGGCCCACGCCGAGGCCGCGCCGCGGCGGCCGAACCGGCTCGCGAGGATCTCCGGCGCCTTCAACCGCGGCTTCGACCGGTTCACCGAAGCCGTCTTCCGCCCGGCGCTGACCCGGCTGCTCGGCTGGCGCTACCCGGTGCTCGGGCTGGCGCTGCTGCTGCTCCTCGGCGCGGTCGAGGGGCTGGTGGAGGACCGGCCGGCCTGGCGCTTCTGGACCGCGCCGGCGCGCGACGCGTTCTCGGTCAACGTCGCGATGCTGGAGGCCGCGACGCGCGAGGACACCGCGGCGCAGGTGGCGACGGTCGAGGCCGCGGTGCACGAGGCGATCGACGCGCTGGAGGCCGAGACCGGCGTCTCGGGCCTCGCGCACATGGTCGCCGTCGTCGGCGCCAACGCCGACCGCGGGCTCCTGATCGCCGAAGGCCGCCCGCGCCGCCTGCTCGGGGGCGTCGAGGTCGAGCTGATCCCGGCGGAGGCGCGCCCCTTCGACGCCGACGCGGTCGTCGCGCGGGTCCGCGAGGCGACCCGGCGCCACCCGCTCGCGGAAGTCGTCACCTTCCGCGCCGAACGCGGCGGCCCCGCCGGCGACGCGCTCTCGGTCGTGTTCGAAGGGGCCGAGCCGCGGGATCTGAAGGCCGCGGCCGAAGCCCTGAAGGCCGCCGTCGCGCCATGGCCCGAGGTCGTCGGCGTCGAGGACACCCTCCCCTACGGCCGCGACGAGGTCACCCTGAGCCTGACGCCGCTCGCCCGCCATCTCGGCTTCACCGAGGCGAGCCTCGCGGCCGAACTCGACGGCCGCTTCACCCCGATCGAGGCGGCCGAGATCGAGATCGGCGGCCGCACCGCGCGCATCCTCGTCGGCCCGGCGCGCGAGGACCGCACCGCCGACGCCCGCCGCCGCGCCCTCGTCCGCACCCCGGACGGCGGCCACGCCCCGCTCGAGGTCCTGACCGAGGCCGACGTCCGCCCCGGCTTCCGCGCCGTCGGCCGCGTCGACGGCCGGCGCGTGGTGGAGGTGAAGGGCGACGTGGCCACCGACGACCCCGCCCGCCGCGCCGAGATCGAGCGCGCGCTCCGCGAGCGGCTGCTGCCCGAGATCGCCGCCCGCCACGGCGTCGAATGGCGCATGGAGGGCCTCGCGGCGCAGGAGCGGCGCTTCCTCGGCGACGCGCCCGTCGCCCTCGCGCTCGGCCTGATCGGCATCTACGTCTCGCTGGCCTGGGTCTTCGCCTCCTGGACCCGCCCGCTTGTGGTGCTGCTCGCGGTCCCCTTCGGCCTCGTCGGCGTGGTGCACGGCCACGTCTGGACCGGCCTGCCCCTCTCGATGTTCTCCGTCGTCGGGCTGATCGGCATGACCGGGATCATCGTCAACGACGCCATCGTCCTCGTCGCCGCCACCGACGAAGCCGCGCGCCGCCGCGCCGCCCTCCCCGCGGTGGTGGAGGCGGCCTGCGGGCGCCTGCGCCCGGTCCTGCTCACCACGCTGACCACCGTCCTCGGCCTCGCGCCGCTCCTCTTCGAGACCTCGCGCGAGGCCGCCGTCCTCAAGCCCACCGTCGTCACGCTGGTCTTCGGCCTCGCCTTCGGCTTCCTCCTCGTGCTGGCGGTGACGCCGGCCTTCCTGCTGGTGCAGCGGGACGTCGGGGCCGCCTTCGCCTCGCTCCGCCGCCTCGCCGCGCTCGGGCGCCGCCGCCGCGCCCCCTAGCCAAAGCCCACGACTTCGGGAACAGTGTCTCCATCGCGGCGCCAAGGGCCTGGGGAGGGGTTCGGCGGACCCATGGCCGAGAAGCTGACGACCTACGTCTGGCGTCACTCCGCCCGCGACCAGATGCTGCTGCTCGTCACCGCGCTGGTGAGCTTTCCGATCATCTGGATCACGCTCGAGCTGCCGAAGACCATCATCAACGACGCCATCGGCGGCTTCGGCTTCCCGCGTGAGATCCTCGGCTTCGAGCTGGAGCAGACGGAGTATCTCCTCGCGCTCTGCCTCGCCTATCTCGCCGCGATCTCGATCAACAACGCCATCAAGTACGTCCAGAACATGCAGCGCGGCATCCTGGGCGAACGGATGCTGCGCCGGATGCGCTTCGACCTCTTCCGCCGGGTGATGGGCCGCCCCCTCGGGCGCCTGCGAGACACCAGCCCCGGCGAGGTCGTGCAGATGATATCGGCCGAGCTCGAGCAGCTCGGCGACTTCATCGGCGCCATCGTGGTCACGCCGGTGATGTCGGGCGGCAGCTTCCTCGTCTATCTCGGCTTCATCATCGCGCAGAACGCCTATATCGGCGCCGCCGCGCTCGCCCTCTATCCGCTGCAGGCCTGGCTGATCCCCAAGCTGCAGGCCAAGGTGGTGGCGATGATCCGACAGCGCCTGATCAACATCCGGGCGATGGCGCGCGAGATCGACGAAAGCATCGACGGCGCGGTCGAGGTGCGCGCGCTACGGGCGCGGCGCTGGCACATGGCGATCGTCAGCGGCCAGCTCTACGACAACTACGTGATCCGCCGCCGGATCTTCATCCTGAAGTTCCTCATCAAGTTCGTGAACAACGTCGCGAACCACATCACGCCGTTCTTCATCTTCCTGATCGGCGGCTGGTTCGTGATCCAGGGCGATCTCGACATCGGCGCCCTCACCGCCGTGCTCATCGCCTACAAGGACCTCGCCGCGCCGTGGAAGGAGCTGCTGCGCTTCTACCAGGACTTCTCGGACCGCTCGGCGCGCTTCGTCTCGGTGATGGAGCACTTCGACGAGGACGCGGAACCCGCCCCCCTGCCGGAGACCGCGCCCGTCGGCCCCCACGCGGTCGAGCTCCGGGGCGCGGGCGTGCCGGAACTCTCGGGTCCGGTCTCCTGTCACGTCGCGAAGGGGGCCGAGGCCGCGATCCTCGGCGAAGACGCGGCCCAGCGCGCGGCGCTGGCGCAGGCGCTCGCCGGCCTCGCCGACGGGCTGGACGAGCACTGGCGCGCCGGAATGCCGGTCATCTATCGCGCCGCGGTCTACGTGCCGGGCGATCCGCGCGCCTTCACCGGCACGCTGCGCAGCAACCTTCTGCAGGGCATCCAGTTCCGGCCCGTGGCCGAGGCCGACGACGCCGCGGCGCGCAAGCGCAAGCGCGAGGCCGACCTCACCGGGGCCCCGCACGACGACGTCGACGACGACTGGATCGACCCCGAGGAGGCCGGCTATCCCGATCACGACGCGGTCGAGGCGCGGATGCTGGAGCTCGCCGCCGCGCTCGACTTCGAGGAGGATCTCTACTCCATCGGCCTCGGCAGCCGCCTCGACCCGGCGAAGGAGCCCGAACTGGCGCGCCGCCTGCTGGAGCTGCGCAAGCGCATCGCCGCCTCCGACGAGCTCGGCGAGATGCGGGAGGACTTCATCGACGTCTGGCACGAGGACGCCTTCAACGCGAACGGCACGGTGGGGGAGAACCTGTTCTTCGGCCTGCCGGCGGATCCGAAGCAGGGCTGGGCCGACCTCGTCGCCGACCGCGACGTGCGACGCGCGCTGTCCGACGCCGGCGTGCACGACATGCTCGTCATCCTCGGCGTCGACATCTGCGAGGCGCTGATCTTGCTGTTCGAGGGCGTCGGGCCGGAAAGCGACCTGTTCAAGCGCTACGGCATGTTCCCGCGGGCCGAGACGCCGGCGATCGAGGTCATCGTGCGCCGCGCGCGCCAGCGCGGCCCGCGCCGCCTGAACCGCGGCGAGCAGACCCGCATGCTCGCCATCGCGATGGACTACTGCGCGGCCCGCTTCCGCCTCGGCGTCCTGCGCGGCGAGGGGCGCGAGGCCGAGCTGGTCAAGGCCCGCCCGCAGCTCCGCGCGGCGCTGGCCGGCGATCCGCGCATCGCCTTCTTCGATCCCGAGGAATACGTGCCCGCCTTCACCATCGCGCAGAACGTGTTCTTCGGCCCGGTCCGCGTCGACCGCCGCGACAGCTGGGGTCCCTTCAAGGCGCGCGTCGACGCCCTGGTGGAGGAGACCGACCTGCGCCCGGCGATCCTGCGCGCCGGGCTCGACCAGCGCCTCGGCGAGGGCGGCGCCGCGCCGAACGCGGCGCAACGCCGCAAGCTCGGGCTGGCGCGGGCGCTGATGAAGAACCCGGGGGCGCTGCTGCTCGACGGCATCGCCCCGGGCACGGGGCAGGCCGATCTTGCGCTGCGGGCGCTGCTCAGGCGCGAACTCGGGCCCGAAGCGGCGCTCGTCTGGACCACGAGTTCGGCCGAGGGCGCCGCCGAGGCCGATCACGTGATCCGCATCGACCGCGCCGGGCGCGTGCGCGAGGGGCCGCCCGAGCGCGGCGGCGACGAGGGGACGAAGACCGACCGGGAGGGGCCGGTTGACGGGGGTTCGAATGAGGGCCGATAGTGCGACGCGGCCCCGTGAGGGGGAGGAGTCCTGATGAAATTCGACGCAGAGGTGAGCGCGCTCCAGCGCACGCCCATGTTCCAGGGCGTGGACGCGTCGCGCCTCCGCCTGCTGGCCTTCATGGGAGAGGATCGCACCTTCCGGAGCGGCGAATACGTCGTGCGTCAGGGGGACGTCTCCGACAGCGCCTACCTCGTCCTCGACGGCGAGGCGGTGGTCGAGGTCAGCTTCTCGGGCCGCGCCACGACGGTCGCGACGCTCGGTCCCTCCGAGGTGTTCGGCGAGATCGCGATGCTGTGCGAGACGCCGCGCACCGCCTCGATCCGCGCCGCGGGAGAGCTCCGCACCCTCATGTTCGAGCGCGAGGGCATGCTCCGCCTCCTCCGCGAATTCCCCGAGATGGCGATCGAGATGGCCCGCTCCCTCGCCCAGCGGCTCGAGCGCACGACGGCCGAGCTGGCCAAGCTCCGCGCCGAAACCGATGCTTCGGGCGGGGACGGGTCCGGCTCCGGCGCGGGTTCGTGAGCGCGTCTTGACCGCCGCCGCGGTCCAGCAGGACGTCCCGACCGGCACGGACGGGGGGCCGGAAGGGCTCGTCGCGGTCATCTGGGGCGCCGGCGGCTCGGCCCCCGCCGCCCGCGCCTCCCGCTCCCGCTGGGGCGGGGAGACGGTGTGCTTCGAGTTCCGCTCGGCGCCCGGGGCCTCGCCGCTGATCGTGGACCTCGGCTCCGGCGCCCGCGCGCTCGGCGCGGAACTGGCCGAGGAGGCGCGGAACGTTACCCGAACGCCGCCCGATCTGGACGTGATCATCACCCATTTCCACTTCGACCACGTCATGGGCATGCCCTTCTTCGCCCCCTTCTACCTGCCCGGCGCCGAAATCCGGCTGCACTGCGGCATCGTCCCGTCCGGCGAGACATTGGAGAGCCTTCTCAAGAGCTTGGCGGGTCCGCCCTGGTTCCCCGTGGAACCCCTCGCGATGGGCGCGGCCCGCTTCCTGGCCTTCGATCCGGCCGAACCCTTCGAGGCCGCCGGCTTCCGCGTCGTCCCCATCCGCCTCAACCACCCCGGCGGCTGCGTCGGCGTCCGCCTCGAGACCTCCGACGGCGCCGTCTGCATCGTCGGCGATCACGAGCACGGAGAGCCCGAGATCGACGCCGCGCTGGAGGGCGCCGTGGGGGGCGCCGACCTGATGATCTACGACGGCGCCTACGACGAGGCGACCTATCCCCCGCATGAGGGCTGGGGCCACTCGACCTGGGAGCGGGGCGTGGCGCTCGCCCGCAAGGCCGGGGTGCGGCGCACGCTGATCCATCACCACCTGCCTCAGCTCGACGACGACGCGCTCGACGTCCGTGACGCCGAGATCCGGGCCGCCCTGTCCTCCGCCGGGCTGGCGCGGCAGGGCATGCGTTTCGCGATCCGCGCCGGCTGCGTCACGGAGCGCTGAGCCGGAGCGCGCGGCGCTCGGCTCAGCCGCGCCGCAGCGCCGCCTTCAGCTCCGCCGGCCGCAAGGCGCCGAGCCCCCAGGCGAGGGCGCCGTAGCCGGCCGCGCCTCCCGCCACCAGCGCGCCGAGGGCCGCCCAGCGCCATCCCGCCAGCGCCAGCGGCGCCGCCAGCGCCGCCTCCAACCCAAGGCAGAGCGCTCCCATCCCGAGGCTCGCGAGCGCCAGCCGCGGCAGCCGGCGGGCGAGGCGCGCGTCGATCCGTCCCTCCTCGCCGAAGACCCGCGCCGCGCGGACCAGCAGCGCCAGCACCAGCCAGGCCGAGAGCGTCGTCGCCCAGGCCGCCGCGGTGAAGCCGATCACGGGCGCGAGGCCCAGCGCCACCGCCGCGTTGACGCCCATGCCCCAGAGGGCGCAGCGGAACGGCGTGCGCGTGTCCTCCCGCGCGAAGAACAGCGGCTGATAGATCTTCTGCAGCACGAAGGCGGGCAGGCCGAGGCCGTAGATCGAGACCGCCAGCGCCGTCGCCCGCGCGTCCTCCGCCCCGAAGGCGCCGCGGCCGAACAGCACCTCGACCAGCGTCTCCGGCACGGCCGCCAGCGCCACGGCCGCGGGCAGCGTCAGCGCCAGCGCGAATTCGGCGGAGCGGTTCGCCGCCTCCCGCGCGCCGGCGTGGTCGCCGGCCTGCGCGCGGCGCGCCAGCTCCGGCAGCAGCACCACGCCGACGGCGACGCCGATCACGCCGAGCGGCAGCTGGTAGAGCCGATCCGCGTAGTAGAGCCAGGCGACCGCCCCCTCGAAGAAGCTCGCCGCCTGCCGGCCGACCACGAGGTTGATCTGCATCACCCCGCCCGCCAGCGCCGCCGGCAGCGCAACCACCGCGAGGCGCCCCAGCGCCGGGGTGAAGCGAGGCCGGCGCAGGCGCAGCGGCATCCCCGCCTTCGCCGCCGCGCGCCAGACCAGCGCGAGTTGCGCGATCCCGGCCGCCGCCACGCCCCAGGTCAGCATCGCGGCGGCGTGACCGTTCGCGGCGGGCGTCTCCAGCCCCACGACGCCCTCCAACGCCCCCGTCGCCGCCAGCGCCAGCGCGCCGATCAGGATCAGGTTGAGCAGCACCGGCGCCGCCGCCGCCGTCGCGAAGCGGCCGAGCGAGTTCAGGACGCCCGAGAGCAGCGCCGCGAGCGAGATGAAGAGGATGTAGGGAAAGGCGATGCGCCCCATCTCGACCGCCAGCGGCAGCCGGTCGTCCCCGGCGAATCCGGCGGTCAGCGCCAGCACCAGCCACGGCATCGCGAGCTGCGCGAGCAGCGTCAGCGCCAGCAGCACCGCGGCGAGGGCGGCCATCGCCGTCTCGGCGAACTCGCGCGCGGCGTCCGGGCCTTCGGCCTCCAGCCGCCGGGCGAACATCGGCACGAAGGCGGTGTTGAAGGCGCCCTCGGCGAAGAAACGGCGAAACAGGTTCGGCAGGGTGAAGGCCGCGACGAAGGCCTGCGCCGCCGGTCCCGCGCCCAGCAGCGCGGCGACCGTCACGTCCCGCACGAAGCCGAGGATGCGCGAGGCCATGGTCCAGCCGCCCACGGTCGCGAAGGCCCGCGCGAGGCGCGGCGTGCGGCGCGCCGGCGCGGCGAGGCCGGGGCGGGCGCGATCGGTCGGGTCGGACTGCGGCGGGGTCAAGGACGGGCTCCGGCGTCGAACGGGCGCCACGGTCTCGCACGCGGCCCGGCGCGAGGAAAGCGCCGCGGGGCGGCGCGCGCGGGAGCCCTCAGGCGGCGCCGGTCTCCTCGGGCTCGGCCGCCTCCACCGCCTCGCGCAGCCGCGCCTCCACGGCCCGCATCTTCGCGGGCGAGGTGATCTTCAGCCCGAACAGGTCCTTGACGTAGAACACGTCCACCGCCTGCTCGCCGTAGGTCGCGATGATCGCCGAGGAGATCGAGACCGAGGCCGACGCCAGCGCCCGCGTCAGGTCGTGCAGCAGGCCCACCCGATCACGCGTGTCGACCTCGATCACCGTGCAGATCTCGGACGCGCCGTTGTCGAAGCTCACCCGCGTCGGCACGCGGAAGCGGCTCTCGCGCCGCTTGACCTTGCGCTTGGGCTTGAGCGCCTCGCGCGCCACCACTTCGCCCTTCAGCGTCCGGTCCACGGTGCGCTTGAGCCGGTCGAGGCGGGCCGGATCGTAGGCCGTGCCGTCCGCCGCCTGGATCCAGAACACGGCGCAGGCGTAGCCGTCGGAGGTGGTGAAGGTCCGCGCGTCGACCACGTTCGCCCCGGCCAGCGCCAGAGCGCCCGCGAAACGGCTGAAGAGGCCCGGATGGTCGGCCATGTAGAAGCAGGCCCGCGTCGCGTCGCGGCTCGCGTCCTCGGTGATGTCGGAGGCGACCTCGCCGTCCTCGGCCTCCCGCGCCAGCCGCGCGAACACCGCCTGCGTCTCGGGCGCCAGCGCCAAAAAGAAGGGCGCGTAGTGCCGGTCGATCTCGCGCTCGACCAGCTCCAGCGGCCAGTCGGAGAGCGCCTCGCGGAAGGCGTCCTGCGCCTCGTGGATGCGCTCGCCGCGGCTCGCCGTCTCCTCGCCGCCGACCAGCTCCTCGCGCGTGCGTCGATAGAGCGTGCGCAGCAGCTGCGCCTTCCAGTTGTTCCAGGTCCCCGGACCGACCGCCATGATGTCGCACACCGTCAGCACCAGCAGCAGCTTCAGGCGCGACGGCGTGCGCACCGCCTCGGCGAAATGGCGCACCGTCTCGATGTCGGCGATGTCGCGCTTCTGGGCCACGTCGCTCATCAGCAGATGATGGCGCACGAGCCAGGCGACGGTCTCGGTCTGTCCCTCGTCGAGGCCGAGGCGGGGGCAGACCTCCCACGCGATGCGCTCGCCGACGACGGAGTGATCCTCCGGCAGGCCCTTGCCGATGTCGTGCAGGAACAGCGCGACGCGCAGCACCGTCCGGTCCGCCCCCTTCGAGAGGATGCCCGACGCCACCGGCAACGTCTCCGCCAGCTCCCCCTTCTCCAGCCGGGAGAGGATGGCGAGCGCCTGGATGGTGTGCTCGTCCACCGTGTAGTGATGATACATGTTGAACTGCATCATCGCGACGATGCGTCCGAATTCCGGCACGAAGCGTCCCAGCACGCCGGTCTCGTTCATCCGCCTCAGCGCCCGTTCCGGATCGTCGGCCTTGGTCAGCAGATCGAGGAAAAGGCGGTTCGCCGCCGGATCGGCGCGCAGATCGTCGTCGATCAGGTCCAGGTTCGCCGCGATCATGCGCATGGCGTTCGGGTGGATCAGCGCCCCGGTCCTGAGCCCGGCGTCGAACAGGCGCAGGATGTTGACCGGATCCTCCGTGATCACGCTCTCGTCGGGGATGCTGATGCGCCCGTCCAGCATCCGGAACGGGCCGGGACCGGAGCGGCCGCCGAAGCTCAGCGCCTTCATCAGGCCGGTCAGGCCCGGGCGCTTCTTGACGTGCCGCGCCTCGAGCGCGGCGAGGAAGATGCGCGTCAGCTCGCCCACCGACTTGGCGTGCTGGAAATAGCGCTGCATGAAACGCTCGACGCCGCGCTGGCCCTCGGAATCCTCGAAGCCCAGCCGGCGGGCGACGTCCACCTGACGATCGAAGGTCAGCGCCTCGTCGGCGCGCCCCGAGATCCAGTGCAGATGGCAGCGGACGGTCCAGAGGAACGCCTCCGCCTCGGCGAAGACGCGCACCTCGTCCTCGGCGAACACATGCTTCTCCACCAGATCGCGCGGCGAGCCGGCGTGGTAGAGATACTTGGCGATCCACCACAGCGTCTGCAGATCGCGCAGCCCCCCCTTGCTCTCCTTCACGTTCGGCTCGAGCAGGTAGCGCGAGCCGCCGTGCCGGGCGTGGCGCTGCGCCCGCTCCTCCAGCTTCGCCTCGACGAACTCCGGGCCGGTGCGCGAGAACAGCTCGTCCCAGAGGCGCCGGTCCAGCTCCGCCGCCAGCGTCGCGTCGCCCGACAGGAAGCGATGCTCCAGCAGCGCGGTGCGGATGGTGGTGTCCTGCCGGCCGAGCCGCAGGCAGTCGTCCACCGTCCGGGTCGCGTGGCCGACCTTCAGCCGCAGGTCCCAGAGCAGGTAGAGCACCGATTCGACCAGGCTCTCGACCCAGGCGGCCTGCTTCCAGTGGGTGAGGAACAGCAGATCGACGTCCGACCACGGCGCCATCTCGAAGCGACCGTAGCCGCCGACCGCGAGCACGGCGAGCCGCTCGCCCGAGGTCGGCGTCGGGTTCGGGTGCAGCCAGCGCAGCGCGCTCTCGAGCGCGAGGCGCACGATCTCGTCGGTCAGCCAGGCGATGGAGCGGGCGGCCGCCGGGCCCGCCCGGGGCTGCGCCTCGAAGGCCGTGCGGATCGCCTCGCGCCCGCGCTCCAGCTCCGCCCGGAGCACGCCCGCGGCGACGGCGCGGCGCGCGTCGGTGGCGTCGTCCTCCCCCGCCTCGACCGCTTCGCCGATCCGCGCCAGCACCGCGTCGCGGTCGAGGATCGCCGCCGCCGGCAGGATCAGCGGCGCGTCGTCGGCGAAGCCGTCCGTCCGCGCCGGGGCCGTGTCTCGCGCCGGGGCGGAAGCCGCGAGGCTCACGCGCCGGGGCCGGCCGTGGTCGCGGCGGGCTCCACCGTCTCGAAACCGTCCCGCACGACCCGGATCACGGCGAGGTCGCGGCTGTTGCGGCCGTCCTGCGTGAAGCGGATGCGCCCGGCGGCGCCGCGGAAGCCGGCCGGATCGGTGATCGCCTCGGCGTCGAAGGGCGTCGTGTCGCCGGCCGCGCGCGCCCGGCGCGCCATCTCCGCCGCGGCCGTCGCCGCGTCGTGGCCGAGCACCGCGAGCGGCCCCGGCGCCCGGCCGTAGCGGGCTTCGAAGCGGGCCGCGAAGTCCGCCGTCAGCTCCGGGTCGAGCGAGGCGAAACGCCCGTCGACCAACGCGTTCTCGGTCGGCGTCGCGGGATCGTCCCAGGCGGCGAGGCCGAGGAACGGCGTGTCCCGGGTCGAGAGGCCGTGGTAGTTCAGGAACGCGGCCGCGGCCTGCAGGCCCTGCCCCCCGTCCGGCAGCAGCACCGCATCCGCCCCGGCGGCGCGATGCGCCTCGGCGTAGCCCTCGGCGCTGTCCTGGATGCCCTCGAAGCTGCGCGGATAGGCGAGCGTCGGCGCGATGCGGAGACCGAGGCGCCGGCCCGCCGCCTCCGCCGCCCGTCGCCCGACCGCGCCGGCCGCGTCGTCCGGGTGATAGACGCCGACGGTCCGCACGCCCCGCCGCGCGGCATGGGCGAGGATGCGTTCCGCCTCGTCCTCCGCCAGCACGCCCGCGAGCCAGACGTTGCCGGCCTCGCCCCCCGCGACCGAGGGCGTGTTGGAGAAGGTGAGCAGGTTCACGCCCCGCGCCGCGGCCGGGGCGGCGACGGCCTCGGCGTTGGCGCCGAAGAGCGGACCGAGGATGAGGCCGGAGCCGGACTCGAGCGCCGCCCGCGCCGCGCGCTCGGCGCCGGCCGACGTGCCGCCGGTGTCCCGGACCTCGAGCGCGACGAGCCGTGCGCCGGCCGCCTCGGCCGCGAGGCGCGCGCCGTCCGCCACGTCCCGCGCCGCCGCCGCCGCCGCGGAATCGGCGGCGCCGAGGGGGACCAGCACCGCGACCGGGGCCGGGGCCGAGGGGTCCATCTCGGCCGGCCGGGCCTCGGCGGCAGGCGGCGCCGCCGGCGCCTCCGCCGAGGCGCCGTCGCCGGACCCCGAGGACGACGCGCACCCGGCGGCCGCGAGCAGCGCGGCGACGGCCGTGGCGCGGCCGGCGGCCCGTGCCGCCCCCGCGACCGGCCCGCCCCGCACGGCGCCGCGGATCGCGCCGTTGAGTCGCGCGGCGAGGCTCTCCATGATGCCTTCGATGCCCGCCATGCCGTCCTCCCCCACCGATCCTCCGTCGTCGCGCGGAATTCGCTCCGCGCGCAGGGTGGCACTATGAGCGCGAAGCGAGGCGGACGGAAGCCGCGGAACGGCGCTCCGCCCGATGATGATGCGGGCGGGTCACGCTCCGACCCGCCGCCCGGCGAGGGACCCGTCGGCGCGCCCTCGTCGATCCCGCTCTCGATCCGGCCGGCGGCGCCGCCGGGCCTGCATCTGGTGGCGACCCCGATCGGCAACGCCCGCGACGTGACGCTGCGGGCGCTCGACCTGCTCGCCGGCGCCGACATCGTCGCGGCGGAGGACACGCGCACCGCGCGCCGGCTGCTGACGCTGCACGGCATCCCGCTCGCCGGCCGCCGACTGGTGGCCTATTCCGACGCGACCGCGGCGCGCGCCCGGCCGGGGCTGATGGCGGCGCTGGCCGGGGGCGCCTCGGTGGCGCTGGTCTCGGAGGCCGGCACGCCGCTGGTCTCCGATCCCGGCTGGAAGCTGGCGCGCGAGGCGCGGGAGGCCGGCCTTCCCGTGCACGCCGCGCCGGGGCCGAGCGCCGCGCTCGCCGCCCTCGCGGTGGGCGGGCTGCCGACGGACCGGTTCCTGTTCCTCGGCTTCCCGCCGCCCCGCGCCGCCGCCCGCCGCGCGGCCTTCGCCGGGGTGGCCGGCGTCGAGGCCACGCTGGTGCTGTTCGAGAGCCCGCGCCGCGCCGCCGAGACCCTCGCCGACCTCGCCGGGACGCTCGGCCCCGCGCGTCCCGCCTCGCTCTGCCGGGAACTGACGAAGCGCTTCGAGGAGGTGCGCCGCGGCACGCTCGAGAGCCTCGCCGCCGGCGCCGCCGAGGACCCGCCGCGCGGGGAGGTGGTGATTCTCGTCGGCGGCGCCGGTCCCGGCGCGCCGGAGGCCCCCGATCTCGAGGTCCGCCTCGAGGCGGCGCTGGCCGGCGCGAGCCTCCGCGACGCCGTCGCCTCGGTGACGCGCGAGACCGGCCGGCCGCGCCGGGAGGTCTACGAGATGGCGCTGAAGGTCGCGGAACGATTAGCGAACTCTTAGGCGATTCGGAGGTCTCTGGACCCCGACGCACCCCCTCGGAGTTCAGCCATGCCGTCCGCCATGAGGCCTTCGACCGATCCGCTGAGGCCCTGGGCCGTGGCCACGCCGCCCTCGCGGGACCGGCGCGCCGCGCGCGGCATCGCCTCCGGGGGGCGCGGCCGGCGGGCGGAGGACGAAGCGGCGCGCCGCTACGAGGCCGCGGGATGGCGGGTGCTGGCGCGCAACTGGCGCGCGGACCGCGAGCATGGCGGGGGCGAGATCGACATCGTGGCGCGCCGGGACGACATGCTGGTGTTCGTCGAGGTGAAGCGCCGCGTCTCGATCGAGGTCGCCGCCGCGGCGTTGCGGCCGGCCCAGCGCCGGCGGCTCGAGGCGGCGGCGCTGCGCTATGCCGAAACCGCCGGCGCCTCGGGTTGCGAGATGCGGTTCGACCTCGTCGCGGTGGACCCGGCGGGCGGGCTCGCGATCTTCGAGAACGTCACGCTCGACTGACCGCGCGCTTGACCGCGGGCTTCGGGCGTGCTGTCCGACATGTCCCGCATCGGACCGGAGGCCGCGCGCATGAGCCTGACCGTGGCGATCCAGATGGATCCCATCGCCGGCGTCGACATCGACGCCGACACGACTTTCCGCATGGCCGAGGCCGCGCAGGCCCGCGGGCACGTCCTGCATTTCTACATGCCGGAGGACCTCGCCTGGGAAGGCGGCACGCTGCGCGCGACGGCGAGACCGCTCGAGGTGCGTCGCGTCCGGGGCGATCACTTCGAGCTCGGCGCGCCCGCCGCGCTGGATCTGCGCGCGGTGGACGTGGTGCTGCTGCGCCAGGATCCGCCCTTCGACATGGCCTACGTCACCAACACCCACCTGCTGGAGCGGATCCATCCCGAGACTCTCGTGGTCAACGACCCGTTCTGGGTGCGCAACTGCCCGGAGAAGATCCTCGTCCTCGACTTTCCGGAACTCGGGCCGCCGACCCTGATCGCCCGCGGCCTGCCGGAACTGCGCACCTTCAAGGAGAAGCACGGCGACGTCATCCTGAAGCCGCTCTACGGCAACGGGGGGGCCGGCGTGTTCCGGCTCGGCGAGGCCGACCGCAACCTCGCCGCGCTGCACGAACTCTTCGCCAACATCAACCGGGAGCCGCTGATCGCGCAGGCCTATCTGCCCGCGGTCGAGAAGGGCGACAAGCGCGTGATCCTGATCGAGGGCGAACCGGTCGGCGTGATCAACCGCGTGCCGCTGGCGGGCGAGACCCGCTCCAACATGCATGTCGGCGGGCGCGCCGAAGCGGCGACGCTCGACGCGCGCGACCGCGAGATCTGCGCCGCGATCGGCCCGACCCTGCGCGAGCGCGGGCTGATCTTCGTCGGCATCGACGTGATCGGCGGGCGGCTGACCGAGATCAACGTCACTTCGCCCACCGGCATGCAGGAGCTGGAGCGGTTCGACGGGATCGACGTCGGGGCGATGTTCTGGGAGGCGGTGGAGGCGCGCGCGGCCTCGGGCGGACGCCCGCCGCCTTAACAGGCTGCTGAAGAAGTCGGCCTTGAAGGACGCTGTTCCTGCCTCCACGGATTGGAGGTGGTCGCGTGCGGCTGCGGACGCCGGGTCTGGCTG
>JAWLFJ010000158.1:0-7250 GCA_041685625.1 Paracoccaceae bacterium
CGCTGGCTTCGCCAAGGGGGCCGCGGCGGTGAGGCTGGAGGAGATCGACGCAGCCAACACCCGCCTCGACTACGACGTGGAGGCGAAGGTCGGCGGCAAGCTGGCGCAGCTCGGCTCGCGCATCATCGACGGCTTCGCCAAGTCGATGGCCGACAAGTTCTTCGACGCCTTCAAGAACAAGGTCGAGGGCGTCGATCCGGAGGTGGCCGAGACGCCCGAGAAGCGCCGCTCCTGGCTGCGGCGCATCACAGGCGGCGGCAAGGACGACGCCGACGCCGACGCCGCCGAGTGATCCGCGCCGCATGCGCCCCGCCCGCGGAAAAAGGCGGGGCGCATGCGGCGCGCCTCGCGATCTCCCGCGGCCGGTCGCACGCGCCCCGAGTCGAGCCGCCACCCGAAGACGGACGGCCGAGGGACCGAGGCAGATTGGCCTGAATCGCGTCTGAAGAGTGTCCCATTCCAGACATTTCGGCGCCGAAATGCGCAGCGGTCGCCGGCCCCCTCGACGACGACGCGGGCCCGGCCGGCGTCACGCCGCCGGCGCCGGCCCGAAAAGCGCGTCGAGCCGCCGCTCCAGCGCCGCCGGATCCTCCGGCGTCAGCGCCACCGGCAGCGGCATCGCCTTGCCGCGGAACGCCGCAGGCAGGCGCACCGCGTCCTTCTCCGTCGTCACGAGCCGGGCGCCGAGGCGCGCCGCCTCGATCTCCAGCCGCGCCAGCGCCCGCGGCGCGAAGGCGGCGTGATCGGGAAAGGCGCGCTCGCCCACCACCTCCGCGCCCAGCGCCCGAAGCGTCGCGAAGAACTTCTCGGGGCGCGCGATGCCGGCGAAGGCCAGCACCCGCTCGCCGCGCCAGTCGATCCCGATCTCCCGCGGCAGCACCTCGCCCTCGACGACCTCGGCGCCCGCCAGCGCCGGCCAGCGCGCCGCCGCCCGCGCCCGCGCCGCCTTCGGACCCAGCAGCAGCACCGCGTCGGCCCGCGCCAGTCCCGCCTCAGGCGGCTCGCGCAGCGGCCCGGCCGGGATGCAGAGCCCGTTCCCGAAGCCCGTCGCCGCGTCCACCACCAGCAGCGACAGGTCCTTGGCGACCGCGGGGTCCTGAAAGCCGTCGTCGAGCACCAGCGCCTCCGCCCCCGCCTCGACCGCCGCCCGCGCCGTCTCCGCCCGGTCGCGCCCGATCCAGACCGGCGCGAAGCCCGCCAGCAGCAGCGGCTCGTCGCCCACCTCTTCGGCCCGGTCGCGCCGCATGTCGACGCGCCGCGGCCCGCCCCGCGCCCCGCGCCCGCCATGGCCGCGGGAGATCGCGTGCGCCGCCACCCCGCGCGCCGCCAGCCGCTCCAGCAGCCAGAGCGCGGCCGGCGTCTTGCCCGCGCCGCCCGCCACCAGATTGCCGAGGCAGATCACCGGCGCCGGCGCCCGGTATCGCGGCGCCCGCGCCACCCGCCGCGCCGTGGCGAACGCGTAGAGCCGCCCGAGCGGCGCCAGCGCCGCGGCCGGCAGACCCGGGGAACGATACCAGAACTCCGGCGCCTTCAGCACGCCCCGGCCCCCTCCGGCAACCGCTCCAGCACCGCCATCAAGGCCGCCGCCCGCGCGCTCCCCGCCGCGCCCAGCGCCGCCTGCGCCGCCTCCGCCGCCTCGGTCCGCGCCGCCTCGTCCTGCAGCCAGCGCGCCACCGCCGCGCCCAGCTCCGCGCCGCCCGTCACCTCGGGCGCCGCGGCGCCGAGCAGGGCGTATTCCTCCGCGAAGCTCTCCACATGCGGCCCGCGCAGGATCGCCGCGCCGAGCGCCGCCGGCTCGTAGGGATTGTGCCCCCCGGTCTCCGTCAGCGACCCGCCGAGAAAGCAGATCGGCGCCAGCCGCATCCAGGCCCCCATCTCCCCCAGCGTGTCGAGGAGATGCACCTCCGTCCCCGGCCCCGGCGCCTCCCCCGCCGAGCGGCGCGTGACCGACAGCCCCCCAGCCGCCAGCGCCTCCGCCACCGCCGCCCCGCGTTCGGGATGCCGTGGGGCGAGCAGCGTCAACAACCCCGGCGCCGCCCGCGCGGCGACCCGGTGCGCCTCCGCCACCGCCGCCTCCTCGCCCTCGTGCGTCGAGGCCGCGAGCCACAGCGGCCGCCCCGCCGCCGCCCGCGCCAGCGCCGCGCGCGCCTCCGGCAGATCCGGCGGAGCCGCCCCGGCCTTCAACGACCCTGCGAGCCGCACCCGCCGGGCGCCCAGCGCCTCGAAGCGTGCGGCGCTCGCCCCGTCCTGCGCCAGGATCGCGTCGAACCGCGTCAGCAGCCGCCGCGCCACGCCGGGCGCGCGCCCCCAGCCCGCGGCCGAGCGCGCCGAGATCCGCGCGTTGACCAGCAGCAGCGGCGACCGCGCCGCCGTCGCCTCCACCAGCCCGGGCCAGAGCTCCGACTCCGCCCATACCGCCACGTCGGGCCGCCAATGGCCGAGGAAGCGCCGCACCCAGGGCCCGACGTCGAGCGGCGCGTACTGGTGGATCACGCCCTCCGGCAGCCGCCGCGCCATCAGCTCCGCGCTGGTTCGCGTCCCCGTCGTCAGCAACAGGCCGAGCCCCGGCCGCGTCTCGCGCAGATCCCCGATCAGCCCGAGCAGGGCCAGCGACTCGCCCACGCTCGCCCCGTGCAGCCAGACCAGCGGCCCCGCCGGCCGCGCCGCCGAGGCCACGCCCCGCCGCTCGCCGAGGCGCGCCGGATCCTCCTTGCCCCGTCCGGCCCGGCGCGCCAGCCAGGCCCGCGCCGCCGGCCCGGCGAGGTCCGAGGCCGCCAGCCAGGCGCGCAGCGCCGCCGGCCGGGCGACGCCCTCCCGGCCGCTCATGCCGCCGGCGCCTGGCCGGAGCGCACCGCGGCGGGCCGCGCCTCGGCCGGCCGCGTCGGCTCGCGCCCGACCAGCCGGTCGGCCCTGTCGGTCACGGCGTTAAGCGCCGCCTCCAGCGCGGCGCGATGCGCCTCCACCGCCTCCGGCGTCGCCTCGGCCGGCGGCGGCACGAGATCCCCGATCACCTTGGCCCCGCGCCCGAAGGGCAGCGGCACGTGGAACCGGTCCCAGCTCCGCGCGCGCCAGCCCCAGCGCGTCGAATAGGCGTAGGGCATCGCCGGAACTCCGGCGAGCGCCGCGATCGCCGCCACCCCCGGCTGCAGCCGCTGGCGCGGCCCGCGCGGCCCGTCCGGCGTGATCGCGACCGAGACCGGCCGCTCCGCCGTCAGCAGCGCCAGCGCCGCCTGCGCCGCCGCGCGCCCGCCCTTGTCCCGGTCGGTCTTGCGCGGATCGCGGGCCGAGCCGCGGATCGACGGCACGCCGAAGCGCCCGACGCAGTCCGCGATGATGTCCCCGTCCCGGTTGGCCGAGATCATGGCGTGGATCTCCAGCCCCTCTCGCCATTCCGCCGGGATCATCAGCACCCGGCCGTGCCAGACCAGCACCAGCGTCCGAGTCCGCCCGCCCTGCACCTCGGCGAGGCGCCCGCCGCCCTCGACCTCCCAGCGCGTGGTCCGCTCCACCAGCCGGATCCAGAGGGCGCCGAGCGCCGCCGCCGCCCGGCGCAGGAGCGGGCTCGCCCGGACGCGAAGGCGCACGCTCAGCCCAGCTCCTCGGTCGGGCTCGTCTCGCGCTCCTCGTCGCGGAGGCGATGGATGTGGGCGATGAAGTAGCGGACGTGGGCGTCGTCCACCGTCCGCTGCGCCGCCGCCTTCCAGGCCTGATAGGCGCTGGCGTAGTCCGGATACATTCCCACGATGTCGATCGCGTCGACGTCCTCGAACTGGGTCGAGGACGGATCGACGAGCTCGCCGCCGAAGACCAGATGCAGGCGCTGGGTCATGCCGGGAAATCCTCCGCTCCGGGTCCGCACGGCCGACGCCCTAGACCCGCGGGACCGGCGCGGTCAATTCGCCGGATGGGCGCCGCGCCGCGGCTGAAGCCGCGCGAGGATCGGCCCGACCAGCGCGGGCGCCGCCACGATCAGCCCCTGAAGGCGCGGATCGAGCACGTTGAACGCCGGCGCGACGCCGCGCACGTCCGTCACCCGCGCCCCCGCCTCGGCCGCGATCAGGGCGGCCGAGGCCGCGTCCCACTCCCAGACCGGCCCAAGCGAGATCGAGGCGTCGAACGCCCCCTCCGCCACCAGACAGACCCGCCAGGCGAGCGCGTTGCGGAAATGCCGCTCCACCGGCGGCGTTCCGCCCGGCCAGCGCTCCGGCTTCATCCCCGCCGCCGTCGCCAGCACCGCCGCGCCCTCCAGCGCCTCGCGGGCCGAGGGGCGGATCGGCGCGCCGTCCTTGGTCGCGCCGCCCTCCAGCGTCGCGGCGTAGGTCTCGCCGCGCGCCGGCAGATGCACCACCCCGGCCACGGCGCGCCCGTCCTCGACCACCGCGAGGGCGTGGCAGAAGCCCTCCTCGCCCCGCGCGTAGGCCCGCGTGCCGTCGATCGGATCCACCACGAACACCCGCGAAGCCGCGCGCCGCGCCGCCGGCTCGTCCGCCGTCTCCTCCGAAAGCCAGCCGTAGTCGGGACGCGCACCGACCAGCTCGGCCCGCAGCATCCGGTCGATCTCGAGGTCGGCCTCCGTCACCGGCCCGGCGCCGCCCGGCTTGTCCCAGGTCTCGAAGCCGGAGGCGCGGCGCGCCAGCGCGATCTCCCCCGCCGCCTGCGCCGCCGCGGTCAGCAGCGCGAGGTCCGCCGCGCGGCCCCCGCTCATCCGCCGGCGACCGTCAGCCCCTCGACGAGGAGGCTCGGCACGATCGCGCCCCGGCTCGGATCCGCGTCGTCCGCCGCGACCAGCGAGGCGAGCATCCGGTGCAGGTTCCCCGCCACGGTGATCTCGTTGACCGGATGGGCGACCTCCCCGTCCTCGACCCAGAAGCCCGAAGCGCCGCGCGAATAGTCGCCGGTGTTGGCGTTGATCGAGGCGCCGATCAGCGAGGTCACCAGCAGCCCCGTGCCCATCGCGGCGATCAGTTCCGCCTTCGGCTTCGGCTCCTCGGCCAGCAGCCGCAGATTGGTCACGCCCGGGCTCGGCGCGCTCCCCGGCCCGCGCGTCGCGTTGGCGGTGGAGGCGAGGCCGAGCTGCCGCCCCGAGGCGAGGTCGAGCACCCAGCTCTCCAGCACCCCGTCGCGCAGGAACGCCGTCTCGCGCGTCGGCAGCCCCTCCGCGTCGAACGGGCGCGAGGACGGGCCGGCGAGGCGGCGCGGCTCCTCGATCAGCGTCATGCCCTTCGGCAGCACCGTCTCGCCCATGCGCCCCGCCAGCCAGCTCGACCCGCGCGCCACCGCCGCGCCGCTCGCCGCCGAGATCAGGTGCGAGATCAGCGAGCTCGACACCCTCTCGTCGAAGATCACCGGCCAGGCCCCCGTCGGCGCCCGCTTCGCGCCGAGCCGCGCGACCGCGCGCTCGCCCGCCTCGCGCCCGATCGTCTCGGGATCCGGCAGCTCGGCCGAGGCGCGCCGGCTCTCGAAGCGGAAGTCCCGCTCCATGCCGAGCCCCTCGCCGGCGATGGCCGAGACGTAGAGCCCCGCCGAAGCCCGGGCATAGCCCCCGGCGAACCCGTTGCTCGCCGCCAGCCACAGCTCCCGCCGCGACCACGAGGCGCCGGCCCCCTCCGCCTGGCTCACGCCCTCGACGCCGAGCGCCGCGCCCTCGGCCGCCAGCGCGAGCGCCTCGAGCGCCGCCGGATCCGGCGCGCCCGCCGGATCGTCCAGCGCCAGCGGGGCCGCGTCGCGCAGCGCCTCGGGCGCGAGGTCCGCGGGCTCCGCCAGTCCGCACCACGGGTCCTCCGGCGCCGCATTCGCCATCGCCACCGCGCGCTCGGCCAGCGCCGCGATCACGTCCTCCGCGGCGTCCGAGGCCGAGACCACCGCCTGGCGCCGCCCGACGATCACGCGCAGGCCGACGTCGATCCCCTCGGCCCGCTCGGCCTGCTCGAGCATGCGCCCGCGCACCTCGGCCGAGAGGCTTTCGCCCCGCACGGCCAGCGCGTCGGCCTGCTCGGCGCCGGCGGCGCGCGCGGCCTCCAGCATGGCCTGGCAGATGCGGGTGCCGTCGAACTGGGATGCGGTCATGGGGTCTCCTTCCGGAAGGTCGGGAACGGCGGGGTCAGAGCGCGGCCAGCGCCTGCCCGGCCACGCCGAGCGCGCCGATCACCAGCACCGAGAGCGTCAGGATCGTGCCCCACATGCGCTGCCAGCCCGGCGCGTCGGCCTGCATGAAGTGCCAGCCGTGGATCAGCCGCCCCGCCGTCAGCGCCACGCCCAGCAGATGCACGGCCCAGGCCGGCGCGCCAAGCAGCGCCATCAGCGCGATCAGGATCAGCGCGGTCGGCGCGTATTCGGTGAAGTTGGCCATGCCGCGCATGGCCCGGATCAGCCGCGCGTTGCCCGCGTCGCCGATCGAGATGCGCTCGCGCATCCGGATCCGCACCACGCTCCAGCCGAGCCAGACGAGAATCAGCGCGTTCAGCCCGGCGTAAAGGCCGGCGGCGGCGAGGGCGGCGGAGGGATCGGGCATGGCGGGAGGGCTCCGGGAGCGGACGCGGGGTCGGCGCGCACCGTATCCGCGCGGGCGCCGGCGTCAATCGCGGCCGGCCGGCGACGTCGCCGCGGGGGCCTCGCCGGCCCCCGGGTCCGGATCGATCCCGGTCAAGGCCGCCGCGGCGCCCGTCGTCGCAACTCGGTCCGACGATCCGGACCGCCCCTCGCCCCGACGCGGAGGGCGGTCTCGGCTCCACCTCGACGGAGACCCGGCCATGACGAGGACCTTTCCCCGCGACGTCGGCAGGCTCGACCGGGTCCGGCGCACGGCGGCCGGGATCACGCCGCCGCTCTCTTCGCGCCGTGCCGCCCCTTCGCCGCGCGCCGCGGCGCCCTGACGGTCCGGGCGTCCGGCCTCGTCGGCGCCGTGCCGCTCGTCCCCGAGCCCTCTCGGGCGGCGGCCTCCTCTACGCGGCGCTCGGCCTCTCGACCCGCAAGGGCCGACGCCGCGCCGGCGCCGATCCCGTCAGGACCCGGCGGCGCCCTGGGCTTGCTCCGGCGAGGTCTGCGCCACCTCGGGCCGGGTCAGCGGCGGTTCGCCGAACACCTCGCGCGTCGCCGCGTCGATCCGCGCCACCGCCTCCGGCTCGCGCTCGGCCAGCGCCGCCTCGGCCGGGCCGATCCAGTCGCGGTGCAGCGGCACGGCGTCCTTCTTCCGGCCGAGCTGAAGCTGGATCACGTTGGAGTTGCCTTGCGCGAAGGAGCACTCGCAGGCC
>JAWLFJ010000159.1:0-7182 GCA_041685625.1 Paracoccaceae bacterium
GGCGAGGGTCGCGACCAGGAGATCCAGCGCCTCGGCCTCCGCCGTCAGGGCCGCGGCGCGCGCCTCGGCCGCCTCGGCTTCGGAGGCGGCGAGCTCGGCGCGTTCGCCGAGGCCGGTGCGGCCCTGCAGCCTGCCCTCGCGGCCGGCGATCCGGACGTCGAGGGCGGTCCGTTCGTCGCGCTGGGAGTCCAGCGCGTTGGCGAGGCGGTCGCGGGTCAGGCGAGCGGTCTCGGGTTCGGCCTCGGCGCGCGCGGCCTCGGCGCCCGCGAAGGCGGTCTCGGCCTCGGCCAGCGCCTGCGCGGCGGCCGTCTCGGCCGCCGCGAGGGCGTCGTCCGGGGTCTCGGCACGGGCCTCCGCGAGGCGCCGGGCGGCGTCGCGCGCGGCGATTTCGGCGGCTTCGAGGGCGGCGGCGGCGCGGATCGCGGCTTCGGCGGCGGCGGTTTCGCGCGCCGCGGCGGTCTCGAACGCGGTGTCGGCGGCCTCGGCCTCGGTCTCCGCGGCCTCGACGGCGGCGGGATCGGAGGTTTCGGCTGCGTCCGGCCCGCCGGCGGCTTCGGCGAGGCGGGCGGCCTCGGCGCCGGCGTCCTCGGCGGCGCGGGCGAGGGCGGCGATGCCGTCCGGCGCGACGGCGGCGAGCGCGGCCTCGGCCTCGCGCCTGGCGGCGTCATCGCGGGCGAGGTCTTCGGCCGCGCGCTCGGCCGCGGCGAGGCTGTCGCAGCCTTGGGCGGCGAGGGCGTCGGCGAGGGTCGCAGCCGCCGCCGCGACGGCGTCACGCCGCTCGGCCAGGTCGCCGGCGCCGGGGCGGACGGTCAGCCGGCCCCAGCCTTCTAGGATGATTTCCGTATCCTGATCAATGGCTTGTGGCCTTTTCGGCGGCAGCGTCGCGCCGGCGATGCGGGCCGGGCCGGCGCCGGGATCGGGCGCGACCTCGACCCGCGTGGCGGCGGCGTCGCGGGCGATCTCCGCCTCGCGCAGGCTGCGCGCGGCCTCGCGCAGCGCCGGGAGGGCGCGGGGATCGAGGCGCAGGGCGGCGGAGGCGCGCCGGGCCTCGGCGGCGCGGGCCTCGTGGTCGCTGGCGCGGGTCAGCGCCTCGGCCAGCGTCTCGGCGCGGTGGCGGGCCTCGGCGGCGCGGCGGGCGGCGTCGGCGCGGGCGGCGGCGGCGCGGGTTTCGCGGAGGCGGGTGCGGGCGGTTTCGCGGCGGGTGCGGGCTTCGGCGACGCGTGTTCGGGTATCGTTCCGCACGGTCAGGGCCGCTTCGGCGTCGGCGCGGAGCGCGCCGAGGGCCGCGTCGGCGTCGGCGGCGGTCTTGGCGAGGGCGGCGCGGTCGGCGCGGGCGCGGCGGGCGGCGTCGGCCTCCCGCGCGGCCCGGGCGCGGCCCTCGGCGGCGGCTGCGGCGGCGGTCTCGGCGCGCTCGGCCTCCGCGAGCGCGGCCTCGGCGGCGGCGAGGCGCTCGGCCAGGGTCTCGAGCCGGCGCTCGGCGTCGAAGGCGGCGCGGTCGGCGCGGTCGCGCGCGAGGGCGTCGGCCTCGGCCTCCCACTCCGCGAGTTCGGCGGCCGCGGCGTCGGCCTCGGCGCCGCGGCGCGCGGCCTCGGCGACCGCCTCGGCGAGGGCGCCGGTGGGGCGGCCGGTGCGGGTGAGGTAGGCGGCGCGGCGGGCCCGCGCCGCTTCGAGGATCTCCGAGGCGCCATCGCCACCAAGAACGTCGCCGACCTCCGCCTCGAGCGCGCCGCGGAGGGTGCGGCGGGCGGTCTCGCCCATCTCGAGGCCGTGGTGGACCCGCGCCTGTTCCATCCAGAGAAGGCCCATGTGGCCGCGTGCGGCGCGGCGCTGATCCTCGCCCGCGCGGCCGCGGACCTCCTCGAAGCCGAAGAGCGCGGCGAGCCTGGCCTCGGCGTCGGGGCCGGCGAAGGTCCCCTCCGGCGTCTCCAGCCGCGCGGCGGCGCCCTTGCCGAAGGTCTTGGCGAGGCGGAACGGCCGGCCGCCGAGGGTGAAGTCGAGCTCGACATGCGGCGAGACGACGGAGCCGAAGGGCATCATCGCCTCCAGCGTCGCGCCGCCGACGTTGTGCCGCTCGAAGAGCGCGGCGCGGAGGGCGTCGAGCAGGGTGGACTTGCCGGCCTCGTTGTCGCCCGCGACGACGCAGAGGCCGGGGTCGAGACCCGCCAGTTCGACCGGCGCGGCGAGCTTGCGGAAGTCCTGCACGCGGATCGCTTCGAGGCGCATCATGCGGGGCGGACCGGCGGCTCGGGGATCATTCGCGGCGCTCCTCGGCGAGGGCGTGCAGGTGGGCGAGGGCGCGTCGCGCCCTCGCGCCCTCCGGCCCGTCGAGCATGGCGGCGAGCCGGTCGGCGGCGTCGCGCACGAAGCCGGCGGCGGCGATGGCGCAGAGGTCGGCGTCCGAGGGCGTCAGGCTCAGCGCCGTCTCGTCGAGTTCGAGGTGGAGGGCGCGGGCGCGCGCGGCCTCCGCCGCTTCGCCGAGCGCGGCATGGGCGGCGAGGTCGGCGACGCCGGCGACGTCGAGCCGGATCATCGGCTCGCCGCCCGCCGGGCCGGGGGCGAGCAGCGGTTCGATCTCCGCCGCCGGGTCCAGGCCGGGGGCGAGGGTCAGCGTCGCGCGGCGCCAGGGGTGGCGCGCGGTCTCGATGCGCTCGACCTCGGGCGGGGCGCCGTCGCGCAGCGTCGCGAGGAGGACGGCGCCGGGGGCGTTGGCGCGGAAGCGGTCGGGCTCGGGCGTGCCGGGATACCAGGCGCGGGGGCCGGCCTGCAGCGTGCCGTGCCAGTCGCCGAGGGCGAGGAGGTCGAGCCGCGCGCGCTCGGCCCGGTCGCCGGCGATCGGGTTGAGGGCGTCCGCCCCCTCGGGCAGCAGCCCCTCGACGGCGCCGTGGGCGAGGCCGATCCGGAAGCGGGCGCCCGGCGTCCCGGCGGCGTCGAACCAGGCGGTGAGGTCGGCCGCCTCGTGCCGGCGCGAGAGCGGGGCGGGGAGGATCGAAGCCTCTCCGATCGCGATGGGCTGCGGCCGGTCGGCGAGGTGGAGGTTCGGGGGGAGCCCGAGGCGGGCGAGCCGGGTCCAGGCGCTTTCGGGCAGCGCCGGGTCGTGGTTGCCGGGGAGCAGCACCCAGGGGCCGGAGAAGCCGGCGAGGGCGCCGAGCATGCGGCGCAGCGTCTCGTCGGACGGCGCGGCGTGGTCGAAGACGTCGCCCGCGACGAGGACGGCGTCGGCCTGCCGCTCCGTCGCCAGCGCGGCGATGCGCGCGACGGCGTCGAGCCGGGCGCGCCGCAGCAGGGCGCCTGCGTCGGGCGGGACGGCGCCGAAGCCCTTTCCGAGCTGCCAGTCGGCGGTGAGGATCAGCCGCATGCGCGCTCCGTGACGGGGGCGGGGCGACGCCACGCGCCGCGGACGTCGCCGCGGCCCATGCGGCGCGGCGGGCCGGCGGGACCGGGCGGGGCGAGGAGGGACTGGGTTCGGTCGGGGCGCATGTCGGTTCGCATCGGTTCGGCCTTGTGCCGGAACGCCGGCTGCGCCCTTCCTACGCCAAGCGGGGCGCGCCCGACATCCCCCGGCGTGAGACGGTCGGGGCGGGGCCTCTCGGCGCGGAACGCGCCGAGGCGGGCCGAGGGGGCTCGATGCCCCCGAGGCCCGCGCCCCCGGCGGAGGCGCGGCGGGACGGGGAGGGATGCGAGATGGGCGAGGGACCTGACCTCGGGGCGGCGGAGCGGCTGAGGCTGGGCGCGCCGGCGCCCGAGGCGGCGCGCGAGCGGCAGGCGATCCTGGCCTTGCCCTCGGGCCTGCTGCTGCGGGCGCGGTTCCTCGGCGCCGGGCCGCCGGTCGTGCTGCTGCACGAGAGTCCGCGCTCCTCGGCCGCGCTGCTGCCGCTGGCGGAGCGGCTGGCGCCGCGCTTCGCCTGCGTCTGCCTCGACCTGCCGGGCTTCGGCCTCTCGGACCCGATGCCGATGGCGCGGCCCGAGGTTCCGGACTTCGCGGCCGTGGTCCTGGAGACGATGGCGGCGCTGGGGCTGCCGCGCTGCCCGGTCTACGGCTCGCACACCGGCGCGGCGCTGGCGGCCGCGGCGGCGGAGATGGCGCCGGAGCGGGTGAGCGCGGCGGTGCTCGACGGTTACGCGGCGTTCACGCCGGGCGAACAGGCGGAGCTGCTGGCCTCCTACCTGCCGCCGTTCCGCCCGGCGCTCGACGGCACGCATGTCGCCTGGCTCTGGGCGCGGGTGCGCGACCAGGTGGCGGCGTTCCCGTGGAACCGGGTCTCGGACGCCTGCCGGCTGCCCTTCGGGCCGCCGCCGCCGGCCGCGCTGCAGGCGGTGGTGGAGGATTTCCTTCTGGCGGGGGACCGCTACCGGATCGGCTACGCGGCGGCGTTCCGCTACGATCATCTGGAGCCCCTGCGGCGGGCTTCGGTTCCGATCCGGGTGGCGTGCCGGGAGGACGACGTTCTTCTGGAGCACATGGAGCGGACGCGGGAGGTCGGGGCGCAGGCGACGCTGCACCGCCTGAGCGCGGACCGCGACCTCTGGGCCGGGCAGCTCGCGGCGCTGATCGCGGCGGATGCGGGGCAGACGCGGACCGACGCGGCGGCGCTGGCGGAGGCGGCGGGGCGCCTCGCCGGCGGTCGGCGGATGGTGGAGACGCCGGCCGGCGCCGTCGCGGTCCGGCTCGACGGGCCGGCGGACGGCGCGCCGGTGGTGCTGCTGCACGACGCGCCGGGCGGGATGGCGGATCAGGACGGCCTCGCGGCGCGGCTGGCGCGGGCCGGGCGGCGCGTGGTGCGGGCGAACCTGCCGGCCCTCGGCGCGACGCGGCTGGCGCCGGGGGCGGCGCCGACGGTGGCGGCGATGGTCGAGGGCCTCGCCGCGGCGCTGAGGGCGGTGGGCGCCGAGGGCGCGCCGGTGGTGGCGCAGGGGGCGGCCTTCGCCGTGGCGGCGCGGCTGGGGGGACGGCCGGTGCTGCTCGACCCGTGGCCGGCGGTGGCGGCGGGAGCGGAGGACGCGATCCCCGATCTCGCGCCGCGCTGGGACGGCGCGCATCTGACGGCGGCGTTCTGGTGGGCGCGGGACTACGAGCTGTTCAAGCCGTGGTGCGAGCGGGACAACGCGAAGGCGCGGGAGATCGGGCCGGAGCGGGACGCGGAGCGGATCGACCATCGCTTCCGCGCGATCACGCTCGGCGGGCCGGTCGGGGCGGCGGCGACGGCGGCCCTGTATCGGGCGGCGCGGGAGACGGCGGCGCCGGCCGAGGCCGTGGCGCTGCTGCATCCGCGCGATCCGGATTTCGGCGCGCTGCGCGACTGGAGCGCGGCGCAGGGGATCGCGGTGCGCGAGGCGTCCCGCGAGCCCGTGGCGCTGGCGCGGGCGGTGCTGGCCGCGCTGGGGTGAGCCGCGTCGGGGCGGCGCGGATTTCGGTGCGCTGCGTGACTGGCGCGCGGCGCAGGGGATCGCGGTGCGCGAAGCGCCGCGCGAGCCGGCCGGGTTGGCGCGGGCGGTGCGGGGTGAAGTCTGGCGACCGGGCGCGGTCGGGGAGGGTGCCGCCAGGCCGTCGCGGGCCTCCGCCCGGAGGCCGCGGCGCCGATCCGAGCGCGTCCCCGGCGCTCCCTCAGACGTGAGGCGGCGTGAGCGTCCGGATGCGGCGTCGTGTCGCGGAGGCGTGGTAGCTTCGCGCCCATGAAGCCGTCGTCGGCCGAACGACGAGGCGCGGGAGGATCGTCCATGCCTGCGAAGATGAGGCCCCTGACGTCGCTGCTGGCCGCGGCGCTGGCGGCGCCCGCCATGGCCTCGGCCCAGACCCAGACCGCGCTGTCGGTGCAGTCGCGCTACCCGCCGCTGCAGTTCGAGGGGGCCGCGCCCGGCGGGGCCCATCCGATCGGAGGACCGTCGAAGGCTTTCGTCGATCGAGCCGGCGCGATCCTCGAGGGTGCCGGCCTCGCGCTGACTCTGCACGTCTCGGGCGAGGTCTCGCGCTTCGACGCGGGCACGGTGGAGCCGCCCGCCGTCTCGCGGCGCGAGTGGGGCACGCTGCACGCCGCGGTCGCCGCCGGCCCGGAGGCGGGCGGGCTCGCCGCCGCCTTGGGCATACCGGCGAACAGCGGGCTCGCCTTCGGCGAGATGCTGTCGGGCGGCGTGCCCTTCGGCATGACCGCGGACGAACTCATGGGATGGGTCTATGCCGGCGGCGGGCTGGAACTGCATCAGGACTTCTACGACGAGGCGTTCGACGGCGCCCTGAAGGTGCTGCCGGTGGCGATCACCGGGGCGCAGGCGGCGGGCTTCTTCCCCGAGCCGCTGCCGGCCGAGGGCGGCGACGCGGCGATGGCCGCGTTCTGCGCCATGCCGATCATCCTGCGTTACCCCGGCGGGGCCCGGGCGATCATCCGCGACGCCTGCGAGGCGGTCGGCCGGGGCGTCGACTCGATCGGCCGGGCCACGCGCTGCGAGCGGGCCGACGCGCCCTGCGGGCCGGGACATCCGGGCAACCCGGTGGTCAACCCGCCGCAGCGGTTGACCTTCGGCGGCTTCGCGCCGGGGTTGATCCCGCACAGCATGGCGGCGAACGGCAACATCGACGCCTTCGAGCTGAACATGCCGGCCGGGCACGTCCAGTTCCTCAAGCTCGCCGCCGGTCAGGCCGACCGGCCGGACGCGGAGGCGGACCTCGCCGCGGTGACGCCGCCCTGGTTCTACGTCACCGGCTGGCACCAGCCGTGGCTCTACGCCGAGCTGATCGTCAATCGCGCCGTCTGGGACGGACTCGGCCCGGAGCGGCGGCGTTTGATCGAGGCGGCGGCGCGGGAGTCGGTCCTCGCCACCTATGCCGAGCGCTCGGCGATCCAGGGCGCGGCGATCCGGACGCTTCGGGCCGCCGGCGCCACGACGCTGCGCTGGCCCGACGCGCTGCTGGAGCGGCTGCGGGCGGCTGCGCCGGGAGTGCTTTCGCGCATGGCTCGGACGGCGGCGGCGAAGGGCGACGACACGCTCGCGCGGCTGCTCGCCTCGATGGACGCCTACGCGGCGGCGCAGGCGGTCTGGTTCGACTCGGACGATCTCGGCCAGGGATCCGCAGGGCTGCCCGAGCGGCGCTGATGCCGCCGCGCCTAACCGATGACCTTTCTGATCCACGGCTGGAGACAGAGAGATCGGATGCGGTCGGGATCGTCGGCGAAGGCGTTCCAGGCGTGG
>JAWLFJ010000044.1:0-28322 GCA_041685625.1 Paracoccaceae bacterium
CATGTCGCCTCCATCTCCCTGCCTCGGGCGACGGAATCACGGATCAGAGCGCGCGGGAATCCTCCGTAGAGTCAGAGCTTCCGTGCGGCGGTATCACACATCTCCAACTCTCCGCCTTGGCCGACACCTGTCGGGTCTCCTCCAACACGGGCACCACTCCTTGGTTCGCCTTTCGGATGTGCCGCGCCGAACCGATACACTCTCCAGCGACATCCATGAAAGCTCTTTAATCCCTCTCGCCTTCCGACTATCTCAACGTCATCCCGCACCCCCCGTTGCTCAACCCGAAGGCGAACCCTCTCCGACCCCTCCGACCCCGCCACAAGTCGTGCCACGACCCATGACACGAGCCCCCCACCGAAAGGCCATCTATCCGTGACAGCACACCCGGACTCGCCCTATCCGCACCAAAGCGCGCCCAGCACCATATCCAAAGATGTTCACACACACCCCGTAAAGACACCCTAAAACCCCCTGGACGATAGTCGGACTCCCGTACCGACATCGTCGGACTCCCGTCGGACTTTCGTGCGGCGCCGGTCGGACGCGTGTCGGCCCTTCGTGCGGACACGGTCGGACTCCGGCGCGCGGGAGGTGACGCCGGGCTTCATCCCGGCGGCGCCGGGGGTCTGCCGGCTGACGTAGGGGCGGGGGCGGTGGTCGTCGTGGTGGAGCGAGGGGGCGGCCGCCCAGCCGTTCAGGCGCCGCGATCGTCCGCGACGATGGCGTCGAGGTCGAACGGCTCCGGCGGTACGGAGGCGAGAGCGTCCGTCACGGCGGCCTCGGCGCGGCGCAGGAAAGCGAGGCGCTCGGCATCCTCGGCCTCGAGCAGGCGGAGCGAGGCGCGCAGGACGTCGGCCTCGTCGGCGTAACGGCCGGCGGCGACGAGCGCCTCGACGAGGTGGCCTTGGGGCGGGGTGAGCGGCGCGGTCATGGGGTGGAGGATGGGGGATGCGGGCGCGCGGGGGAAGATGGCGGTGCGGGAGGGCGCGGAGGGGGGCGGCGATCCGCTGACGGTAATGTGGGACGGTGGCCTGAAACCTGCCCTACGCCTGCTTGCTATTAGCCCTCCTCTGATTTTCGAGATCGGATTCGATCTACAAGACTCTGCACTTCGTAACGCGCTTTGAGTATTTCTGCCACAAGCTCTAATGAAATTCTCGCCTCCTCTTCGCCAATTTTTTCATAGTTCCTCGCATCAACGTGAGCTGCATCGTTCCCAAGCGCCTTCAATTCATGAATCACCTCAAACAATTCGGGCGGGAGGATCACTTTTCCTCGCAACACACTCATCCTGTCGTGTAGCGTACGCCCGCCGGCACCACTTTCCTCACAGACTTCCTCAAGAACACGACGGACCATCAACGCCGTAGCTCGGTAGCAACCCGAGTTGTAACACCTCAAAGCTTCTTTAAACGTATAGTAAATCTCATCTGGAACGTGCGCTATATGAATAGCGAAATCAGACTTTGGCGAATACTCGATCAAGAAGCCATTGAATGAACAAACCAACACGACGCCCCTACATTTAGGATTGGGGCACATGTGCGCAGATACAAAAGTGTGAGAATCAGAAGATCGCGACGCTGAATGATCAGGGAAATGAGTTACAAAGTTTTCGAACACCAATTTACTCTGAAAAGCATTTTGAAACGTGCCAAAAGAGCTGCAATATGGGCAAGTTATTGCAAATGGGATCTTCTCTTCATGTCTTCCACGGAAAGTTTCTCCACCAAAGGGGGTTATGTGAGCAACGGCATATTTCGACACTAAAAAATCTCCTTCTCCATCAAAACTCCTCCACCGCCACCACCCCCGGCGCGTCCTTGATCGCCCCCGCCACCTGCGGCGAGAGCGGCCAGTCGCCCGGCAGCCTCAGCGTCACGTCGCGGGGCATGTCGGGCGCGGTCAGGACCACGTCGATCGGGCCCTTGGCGCGGCTGCCCTGCCCGGCCCAAGCCAACCTCGTCTTGAGGCTCTCGAAGGCGTCGGGCGCATCGACCCAGATGCGCAGGCCCGTGGCGGCGGCGCCGGCGGTCGCGGTCTCGATCGGCTGCGCGCCGCGGATGCGGATGCGGAGGTCCCCCTCCTCCACCTCCGCCTCGACCGAGAGCACCACCAGCGCGCCGGGCTCCAAAAGGGCGCGGTTCGCGTCGAGGGTGTCGGAGAAGCAGGTCGCCTCGTAGGCCGCCGTGGGGTCGGAGAGGCCGACGAAGGCGTAGCGGGCGCCGCGGGCGCTCTTGCGCTCCTGCCGCGCCACGACCACGGCGGCGAGGCGCGCGACGGCGCCGCCGGCGGCCATGGCGCGGCCGGCGAGCTCCTCGTGGGTCAGGATGCGCTGGCGCTGCAGGACGCCGCGCCAGTCGTCGAGCGGATGGCCGGTGAGGTAGAAGCCGACGGCGCCGTGCTCCTCGGCCAGCCGCTCGGCCGGGAGCCAGGGCTCGGGGCTGGCGAGGCGCGGGGGCGGCAGCTCCGTCGAGCCGCCGAAGAGGGAGACCTGGGCGGAGGCGGCCTCCTCGAAGCTGGTGGCGGAGTAGGCGATCAGCGCGTCGAGGCTCTCGAGCGCGCGGCGGCGGTTCGGCTCCAGCGCGTCGAAGGCGCCGGCGCGGGCCAGCATCTCCAGCGGGCGCTTGCCGATGCGCTTGAGCTCCACGCGGCGGGCGAGGTCGAAGAGGGTCCTGAAGGGGCCGCCCTCGTCGCGGGCGCGCTCGATCAGCTTCATCGCCTCCGGCCCGACGTTCTTGAGGGCGCCGAGGGCGTAGAGGATGCGTCCGCCGCCCTCCGAGGGCTCCACCGCGAAGAGGGCGCGGGCGCGGTTGACGCAGGGGGGCACGATCTCGATGCCGAGGCGGCGCACCTCGGCCAGGTAGAGGGCGAGCTTGTCGGTCAGGTGCAGATCGCAGTTCATCACGGCGGCCATGAACTCGACCGGGTGGTTCGCCTTGAGCCAGGCGGTGTGGTAGCTGACCAGGCCGTAGGCGGCCGCGTGGGACTTGTTGAAGCCGTAGTTGGCGAACTTCTCGAGGAGGGCGAAGACCTCCTCCGCCTTGGCCTTCGGCACCCCGTTCGCCGCCGCGCCGTCGACGAACTTGGGACGCTCGGCGTCCATCGCCTCCTTGATCTTCTTGCCCATCGCGCGGCGCAGCATGTCGGCGCCGCCGAGGGTGTAGCCGGCCATCTTCCGCGCGATCTCCATCACCTGTTCCTGGTAGACGATGATGCCCTGGGTCTCGTCGAGGATGGGGTCGATCAGGGGATGGAGAGTGTCGCGCCTCTCCCGCCCGTTCTTGACGTTGCAGTATTTCGGGATGTTCTCCATCGGGCCGGGGCGGTAGAGTGCCACCAGCGCCACGATGTCCTCGATGCAGGTGGGGCGGAGCCGGCGCAGCGCGTCGCGCATGCCGGTGGATTCCACCTGGAAGACGGCGGTGGTCTCGGCGGAGGCGTAGAGGTCGTAGGTGCGTTCGTCGTCGAGCGGGATGGCGGCGACGTCGATCTCGACGCCGCGGGCCTCGAGGAGATCGACGGCGTTCTGGATCACCGTGAGGGTCTTGAGCCCGAGGAAGTCGAACTTCACCAGGCCGGCCTGCTCCACCCATTTCATGTTGTACTGGGTCGCGGGCATGTCCGAGCGGGGATCCCGGTAGAGCGGCGTCAGCTCCTGCAGGGGACGGTCGCCGATCACGACGCCGGCGGCGTGGGTGGAGGCGTTGCGGTAGAGGCCCTCGAGCTTGGCGGCGTAGTCCAGCATCTCGGCCACGACGGGATCGGTGTCGGCCTCGGCCTTGAGACGGGGTTCGTCGAGAAGCGCCTTCGGGATCGATACGGGCTTCACGCCCTCGACGGGGATCATCTTGGAGAGACGGTCGGTCTGGAAGAACGGCATCTGCAGGACGCGCCCGACGTCGCGCACGGCGGCCTTGGAGAGGAGGGCGCCGAAGGTGATGATCTGGGCGACGCGGTCGCGGCCGTACTTCCGCTGGACGTAGGCGATGACCTCCTCGCGCCGGTCCATGCAGAAGTCGATGTCGAAGTCCGGCATCGAGACGCGCTCGGGGTTGAGGAAGCGCTCGAAGAGCAGGCCGTAGCGGAGGGGATCGAGGTCGGTGATCGTCAGCGCCCAGGCGACGAGCGAGCCCGCGCCGGAGCCGCGGCCGGGGCCGACGGGGATGCCCTCGGCCTTGGCCCACTTGATGAAGTCGGCGACGATCAGGAAATAGCCGGGAAAGCCCATCCCCTCGATCACCGAGAGTTCGTAGTCGAGCCGTTCGCCATAGGCCTCGGGCGTGCCGGAGAGGCCGGCGCCGGTGTCCTCGAGCTGCTTCAGGCGCATGGCGAGGCCGTCCTTCGCCTGCCGGCGCAGCTCCTCCACCTCGTCCTCGGCGAAGCGGGGGAGGATCGGCGCGCGGGTGCGGGGGCGGAAGGCGCAGCGCTTCGCGATCTCCACAGTGGAGGCGAGCGCCTCCGGCAGGTCGGCGAAGCGGGCGGCCATCTGGTCCTGGCTCTTGAAGAAGTGCTGATCGGTGACGCGGCGGCGGGCCTCCTGCGTGACGTAGGACCCGGCGGCGATGCAGAGCAGCGCGTCGTGGGCGGCGTGCATCCCGGGGCGGTCGAACATCACGTCGTTGGTGGCGACGAGCGGGAGGCCGCGGGCGTGCGCCATCGCCACGAAGGCGGGCTCGGTCGCGGCCTGCTCGGGCGTGCGCGGGTCGTCGTCGGAGGGGCCGTGGCGCAGGACCTCGATGTAGAGGCGGCCCGGGAAGGCGGCCTCGAGGCGGTCGAGCAGCGCCTCGGCCCGGTCGCGGCGGTCGTCGCGGATCAGGCGGCCGAGGGGGCCGTCCTCGCCCCCGGTGAGGCAGATCAGGCCCTCCGAGCGCGCCTCGAGCGCCTCCGGCGCGATCGAGGGATCCTCGCCGCCCGCCTCCAGCCAGGCCTCGGAGACGAGAGCCATCAGGTTGAGCCAGCCGGCCTCGGACTGCGCGATCAGCACCAGCGGCGCGGGGGCCGGCGGCCGCTGGTCGGGTCGCCCGGCCGCGGCGAAGCGGAGCGCGACCTGGGCGCCGGGGATCGGCTGGATCCCGGCCTTGGCGAGGGTCTCCGAGACCTCCAGCGCGGCGAAGAGGTTGCCGGTGTCGGTGACGGCGAGCGCCGGCATGGCGTGCGCCTCGGCCAGCTTCGGCAGGGCCTTGGGCTGGATCGCGCCCTCGAGGAGCGAATAGGCGGAATGCAGGCGGAGATGTAGGAATCGCGGCTGGGTCATGGCCGGAGGATAGGTCCCGGCGAAGGGCGCCGCTAGGGGGTTCGCAGCGCGGCGGCGCAGCATCTGGGGGGCGGCGGCGCGGGATCGGCCTCGGGCGATCGCGGTCCCGGGTCGGCGGGGAGGCGGAGGCCATGCGTCGCCGCGCGAACGACGCCGCCGCCGCCGCGGACCGGCGACCGCCGCGCACGTTGACCGCGGAGCGCCGCGGCGCTAGGCCCTTCGCCAGCGCAGCATCCAGCGGGAGCGTGCCTTGGCCTTCCTCCTCGACCTCGCATGGATCTTCGCGGCGGCCTATGCGCTGAACCTCGCGGCCTATTTCGGCTTCGGCTGGATCGTGGTGCAGGTCAACCGCGCGCATCCCGGGCGGCGCATCCAGCCGGCGCGCGACGGCATGAAGCGCGCCCGGGCGGAGATCCTGGAAAGCCTGCGCTCCATCGCGGTCACCGCCTTCTGCCTCGCGCTGGCGCTCTCGCTGCAGTTGCACGGACTGACGCTGTGGGAGCCGTGGCGCGGCTGGCTCGGCGTCGTCGGGGGCGTGGTGCTGCTCGCGGTGCTCTACGACGCCTGGTTCTACTGGTCGCACCGGGCGCTGCACACGCGGTCGCTCTACCGCTTCCACCACTGGCACCACCGCAGCGTCGCGCCGACGGTCTGGTCCTCCGACAGCCAGACCGTGCTCGAGACGGCGATGATCCAGGGCTTCATGGTGGTCGCCGCGGTGCTGCTGCCGGTCCCGCCGCTCGCCATCGTCGCGCACCGGATCTGGGACCACGTCAACGGCCAGCTCGGCCATTCCGGCCACGAGTATTTCGCGGACCGCACCACGCGCTTCCCGAGCCCGATGGTCTGCACCAGCTTCCACGACCAGCACCACGAGCTGTTCACCTGGAACTACGCCAACTACTTCAGCCTCTGGGACCGCCTGATGGGCACGCTGCATCCCGACTACGACCGGCGGGTCGAGGCGGCGGAGACGCGGGGCACGCCGGCGGAGTGAGGCGATGGCCGAACGGCTGGACTTCTCGGACCCGATGCAGCGGCCGCGCTACGCGGGGGTCGCGACCTTCTTCCGCCTGCCGCTGCGCGAGGATTTCGAGAGCGATCCGCCGGAGATCGGCGTCCTCGGCGTGCCCTAGGACGGCGGCGTCACCACCCGGCCCGGCGCGCGCCCCGGGCCGCGGGCGGTGCGCGACGCCTCCACCCTGATCCGGCGGATCAACCAGGCGACCGGGGCGAGCCCGTTCGAGGCGGCGCGGGTCGCCGATCTCGGCGACGTGCTGATCGAACGGCCGTTTTCGTTGGAGGAGGCGCACGGCTATGTCGAGGCGCATTACCGCCGGGTCGTCGGCGCCGGGATCCGGCCGCTGACCTGCGGCGGGGACCATTCGCTCGCCCTGCCCGTCCTCCGCGCCGTCTGCGCCGAGCGGCCGGCGGCGCTTCTGCAGATCGACGCGCATGCCGACACCGGCGACGACTATCTCGGCTCGCGCCTCCACCACGGCGCGCCCTTCAAGATCGCCGTGGACGAGGGGCTGATCGACCCCGCGCGGAGCGTGCAGATCGGCATCCGCGGCACGCTGTTCGAGCCCGGGATGTGGGCCTTCAGCGAGAGCTCGGGCATGACCGTGCTGCCGATCGAGGCGGTGGAGGAGCGCGGCTGGCGCGCGGTGATGGACGAGGCGCTGGCGGTGGTGGGCGACGGGCCGGTCTACGTCTCGGTCGACGTCGACAGCCTCGATCCGGCCTTCGCGCCCGGCACCGGCACGCCCGAGGCCGGCGGCCTGACCATGCGCGAGCTGCAGGGCATGATCCGCCGGATGCAGGGGCTGGAGATCGTCGGCGCGGACATGGTCGAGGTTTCTCCGCCCTTCGACGTGGGCGGGATCACGGCGCTGAACGGCGCGACGGCGATGTTCGAGCTGCTCTGCGTCATGGCGGAGCGATGAGCGCCGCGACGCGGCGGAGGATCGGTTTCGAGAGCGGTACGACGCCAGGCCGGCGGGAGCCCGCGAGCGGCGAGGACCGACGGAAGGGCTCGGCGGTTCGCGGCGCGGACGGGATCAGCCGCGCGCGCGCCGCGCGGCGGCGCCGAGCGTGCGGAGATCCGGCAGGAAGGCCGGCGTCGCGGCCTTCCATTCGGCGTAGTCCGGCCGCGTCCGGGCCAGATGCTCCTCCAGCATCGGCGCGCCGGAGACCTTGGTGACGAGCAGCGCCACCAACAGCGCCGGCAGCGGAGCCCAGAGCACGCCCGCGTCGAAGGCCACCGCCGCGACGCCGGCCCAGAACAGCATCTCGCCGCTGTAGTGCGGGAAGCGCAGGTGCCGGCGCAGCCCCTCCCGGCAGAGCGCGCCGGCGGGGGCGGCGGCCTTGAAACGATCGAGCTGGCGGTCGGCCGTCGCTTCGAGCGCGAGGCCGCCGAGCGCGGCGGCGACGCCGAGCCCGGCGAGCGCGGTGGGCGCCGACGCTTCCGCCAGCACGCCGGCCAGCGCGCCGAGCGCGACCAGCCCCTGCAGCAGAGCCTGCAGCGCGAACACCACGAAAAGGCTCTTCCACCAGAAGCCCGGGTCCCAGGCGCGGCGCAGCTCGGCGTAGCGCGGATCCTCGGCCGGCTCGCGCAGCCGCCGCGCGCCGAGCGCGGCGCCGAGGCGCAGCCCCCAGGCGCCGACCAGCGCCGCCAGCGCCAGCGCGTGCGGCCCCGTCGGCGCCCCGGCGAGCGCCCAGGCGCCCAGCACCGCGACGGCGGCGCCCGGCCCCCACCAGAAATCCACGACGCTCGCGTCGCGCCGGAGCACGCTCAGCGGCCACAGCACGGCGACGAACACGGCCGCCGCGGCGCCCCAGGACCAGGCGATGATGGAGATGTCGCTCATGCTTGGATTGCTTCCGTCTTGACGCGTGATGAACCGAATACGCGCGCCATCGCCGGGGCGATCACATGCGGGGCCGAACGTCGCGGGCGCGAGGTTCGGGGCGCGCCGGACCGATACAATCCTAAGGAACCCGGCCCTGCCCGAATCGGTATTTCGCGTGTAGCGTGCTGATGCGGCGTGACGGGGTTGTTGCGGACGATCCCTCCGGCGACTAGAAGCGCGAAAGCGTCCGAGAGCAGGGCCGGGCAGGCTATGAACCAGGAACGAGCGCCCGCGTTACGCGGCTTCGACTCCTATGAACTGCGGCTCGGCGACGAGCTCCGCGGACAGCGCGCGACCTTGGGCAAGTCCCTTCTGGACGTGCAGCGCGATCTGCGCATCAAGGCGAGCTACATCGACGCGATCGAGAACTGCGACGCCTCGGTGATCCCCAACCGCGGCTTCGTGCCGGGCTACGTCCGCGCCTATGCGCGGTATCTCGGCCTCGGCGCCGAGAGCGTCTACGCCCGATTCTGCGCTGAGAGCGGCTTCGTCGGCCAGACCTCCCACGCCGCGCAGCCGGGCGCGGCGCCGCGCGGCGGCTTCCGCCTCGGGGGCGGAGCGGGGCTCGGCGGCGGGGCCGGCGCGGCGGGCCGGGATCCCGCGCTCTCCCGCTCGCATTTCGCCGCGCCGATCGGACGCGCGCGGCGCGTCGGCCTCGGCGTCTCGCTCTCCGACCTCGCCTCGGTCGCCGTGCTCGCGGCGCTGATCGGCGGCCTCGGCTGGGGCGCCTGGCTGGTGGTCGAGGAGGTGCAGCGCGTCGAGTTCGCGCCAGGCAACGAGGCGCCGGAGACGGCCTCGGGCGGCCCCGGCGGACTGCCGGGCCTTCAGCTCCAGGCCGCGCCGGCGCCCTGGCTCTCCAGCGGACCGGAACGCGAGGCGGCGCTGGCCGAACTCTACGCCCCGCGCGAGGCCGCGGAGCCGCCGGTCGTGCAGCTGCGCGACGGCCCGATCGGGGCGATCGACCCCGCCCGCAGCGGATTCTACGCCGAGCGCGCGACGCCGGCGACGGCCGTCGCGACGGCGCCGCCGGCGCCCGTCGGCCCGCAGCCCGTGGCAGACCTCTCGGACGCGGTGATCCCTGCCGCGGTCGCGGCGCCGTCCGACCCGGAGCCGGCGGTGCGCGGCGTCTGGCTGGAGGCGACGGCGCCCTGCTGGGTTCAGGTCAAGGACGCCTCGGGCGCGGTGATCTTCGAGCGGATCATGGACGCCGGCGACCGTTGGTCCGCCCCCGACCGCGGCGCCGGCCTGAGCCTCCGCGCCGGCAACGCCGGCGGTCTCGTGGTGGAGATCGACGGGCGCGATCACGGGCCGCTCGGCCGTTCCGGCGAGGTCGTCAGGAACGTCCCCCTCGCCGCCGAGCGCGTCGCCGCCGACTGGCCAGAGGCCCCGCGACCGCCGGGCGGCCCTCGGCCGGCGCGCGCGGAGGCGAAGCTCGAACTCGAATGAAGCGTCGGATCGACGGCGCCGACCGGCGTCCCGGGTTCCTCGGGTTCCGGCCCGCGCGCCGGGGCCGCGCCGTCCGCCGCGTCGGGCGTCGCCGATCGGACGACGCCTCCGTCCGAGCCGCCCCGCCGGGCGCCTCGGGCCTCGGTGCGACGACCTTGCGGCGGCGCTACCCGGATCACGCGCGCGCGAGCGCGGCGCCGCGTCCTCTGGCGGGACGCGGCCTCGACGCTTTCATGCCGTCTCGGCGGGTCGCGCCGGGTTTCGCGGCCGGCCCTCACATGGTGTAAGGTCCGCGAGACACCGCGGCGGCCCCGGCCGCGCCACGACGACGGAGGAGACCGGTCATGAGCAGCGTGCGACCCTGGCGCGACATCCATCGGCGCGAGAGCCGCAAGATCCGCGTCGGCTCGGTCGAGGTCGGCGGCGACGCGCCGATCTCGGTCCAGACCATGACCAACACGCTGACCCCGGACACCCGCGCCACCATCGCCCAGGTGCGCGCCTGCGCCGAGGCGGGCGCCGACATCGTCCGCGTCTCCTGCCCGGACGAGGAGTCGACCCGCGCCCTCAAGGCGATCTGCGCCGCCTCGCCGGTCCCCATCGTCGCCGACATCCACTTCCACTATCGCCGCGCGATCGAGGCGGCGGAGGCGGGCGCGGCGTGCCTGCGCATCAATCCGGGCAACATCGGCTCCAAGGACCGCATCCGCGAGGTCGTGCAGGCGGCCAAGGACCACGGCTGCTCGATCCGCATCGGCGTCAACGCCGGCAGCCTCGAGCGGGACCTCTTGGAGAAGTACGGAGAGCCCTGCCCCGAGGCGATGGTCGAGTCGGGGATGCGCCACATCGGCATCCTCGAGGACTTCGACTTCCGCGAGTACAAGATCAGCGCCAAGGCCTCCGACGTGTTCCTGGCGAGCGCGGCCTACATGGGCCTCGCCGAAGCCACCGACGCGCCGATCCATCTCGGCATCACCGAGGCGGGCGGCCTCGTCTCCGGCACGGTCAAGAGCGCGATCGGCCTCGGCAACCTGCTGTGGATGGGCATCGGCGACACCGTCCGCGTCAGCCTCTCGGCCGATCCGGTCGAGGAGGTGAAGATCGGCTTCGAGATCCTCAAGTCGCTGAACCTGCGCCACAAGGGCGTGACGATCATCTCCTGCCCCTCCTGCGCGCGGCAGGGCTTCGACGTCATCAAGACGGTCGCGGTGCTGGAGGAACGGCTCGCCCATGTCGCGACGCCGATGACCCTCAGCATCATCGGCTGCGTGGTGAACGGGCCGGGCGAGGCGCGCGAGACCGACATCGGCTTCACCGGCGGCGGCGCGGGCTCGGGCATGGTCTACCTCTCGGGCGTCGCAGATCACAAGATCGACAACCCGAACATGATCGAGCACATCGTCGAGCTGGTCGAGAAGCGCGCCGAGGAGATCGAGGCCGAACGCGCCGCGGCCGAGGCCGCCGCCCCCGGAAACCGCGCCTCCGGCAGGTCCGATGAAAACCGCGCCTCCGGCGCGGCCACGGCCGCGGAATGATGCGCGTGCTCGGCTGGATCCTGGGCGGCGTCGTCGTCCTTGCGGTGGTCGGCACGGCGGGTCTCGCCGTCTGGGCGCGCATCGCGCCGGAGACGCCCGCCGACTGGCACGTCGACCCCATGACGGTGGAGCGGCCCGCCTCGCCCAACACCGCGCTGGTGGCGCCGGAGGGGGCGGAGTCGCGCACGGACCGCGCCGCCCCCGTGTTCGACGCGCCGCCCGAGCGGCTGATGCAGGCCGTCGCCGAGGTCGCCGAGAGCCGCCCGCGGACCGAGCTGATCGCCGGCTCGGTCGGGGATCGGCACGTCACCTGGCGCGTCCGCTCGGCGATCATGGGCTGGCCGGACTACGTCACCGTCCGCGCCCTGCCCTCGGAGGAGGGCGGCGCCACCCTCGCGATCTATTCCCGCTCGCGCTTCGGGGAGAGCGACTTCGGTGTCAACGCCGCGCGCGTCTCAGCCTGGCTGGAGGCGGTCCAGGGACGGCTGCAGTGACGAGGACGGCCCCGGCGGTGGGCACCCCTCCTGCAGCGTCCGCCAGGTCGGGCTGTTGAGCGACATCTCGCAGCGCGCCAGCCGGTCCTCGGAGCCGATGCGCAGGCAGGCCGTCCGCCCCATCTCCACCCGCACGCCCCGGTTGGTGCAGTAGCAGTCGGGGTAGCGGTGGCCGTCCTTGGCGGGCGGCGGCGTCCAGTCCGGACTCTGCGCCGCGGCCGGGGCGGCGAAGACGATCAGGGCGAGAAGCGTCGTCCGTCTCATCGGAACATGTTACACCCGGCGCATGGGGCATCAAAGCGCCGATCGACGCTGGGGGAGGCGAGCATGCATGGCATCGGACGGGCGTTGACGGGTCTTGCGGCGCTGGCGGCGGCGGGGGCGGCGGGCGCCGAGCCGGCGGAGACGCTGACGGTCACCGGCGCGGCGATCCTCGACGAGCGGATCGCGCCGCCGCCGGACGCGGCGCTCCGGATCGATCTGCACGAGGCCGAGGCGCGCGATCCCCACGACCCCGGCGCCGTGGTCGCCTCGGTCTCGGTCCCGCTCGAGCGCGGGCGCACGCCCTTCGCGCTGGAGGTTCCGCGCATGGCGCTGGTGTTCGGTTCCGACTACGCGCTCGCGCTCCGCTCGGAGGGCGGGCTCGTCGCCCATGCCGACCCGGCACGCCTGCGCCCGGACGGCGACGCCACGGAGGCGGACGAGCTGGTCCTGCGCACCGGCCTGCCGCCGCTCGGCTTCGGCCCCGGGTTCCGCTGCGACGACGGGCTCGAGGCCCGCGTCGGGCGCGTCGCCGGCGCCGAGGTGCTGGAGATCGGGGGCACGCGCTTCGCCGCCGTGCGCGAGCGCACCGCCTCCGGCTTCAGGATGGCCGCGGCGGAGGCGCCCGACACGTATCTCTGGGAGAAGAGCGGCGAGGCCCTCGTCTCGCTCCATGGCGAGGAGCGCGGCGGTTGCCGGCTGATCGCGGCGGCGCCCGCGCCCCCCGGCGCCGCGGCGCTCGCGGGCGAATGGACGGTCGAGGACGTGGCCGGCCGCGGCGTGATCGACCGCTCCCGCCTCACCCTGGCCTTCGAGGCGGGGGGCGGCCTCTCCGGGCGCGGGGGCTGCAACGCCTATTCGACGCGCTATGCGGCCAACGGGGCCGCGGCGGCCGGCGCGCTGCACGTGGGTCCGGCCCTCGCCGTCGGCGCCAAGGCCTGCGCCGAAGCGCTGGAACGCCAGGAGCGGCGGTTCCTCGACCTGCTCCGCCATGTCCGCGCCTACCGCCTCGACGGCGACCGGACGCTGATCCTGACGGCGGGCGACGGCGCGCGCCTGCTGGCCCGGCGCTGAGGGGTTGACGTTCGCGTCAGCCCCCGGAAAGAGGACGGCATGATCGCCCGCCAGACCGTCGAGAGGATTCTGCAGCGCCTCGACTACGTCGAGGCCGCGCTGGCCGAGGGCCGGGGCGACCCGGTCGCGCTCGGCCGCGACCACGCCGAACTCGCGCCGGTGGCCGAGAGGGCGCGCGCCTGGCTCGCGACGGTCGACGGGCTGGCCGAGGCCGAGGAGATGCGCCGCGACCCGGAACTCAAGACGCTGGCCGAGGAGGAGCGCGCGGCGCTCGAAGCCCGCCTGCCCGAGGTCGAGCGCGATCTTCGCCTCGCCCTGATCCCGAAGGACCGGGCCGACGCGCGCCCCGCCATCCTCGAGATCCGCGCCGGGACCGGCGGCGCCGAGGCGGCGCTCTTCGCCGCCGACCTGATGCGCATGTACATGCGCTACGCCGAGCGCCGCAGCTGGCGCGTCGAGGTGCTGGACGAGAGCCCGGGCGAGGCCGGCGGGCTCAAGGAGGTGATCGCCGAGATCCGGGGCGAGGGCGTCTACGGCGCCCTCAAGCGCGAATCGGGCGTGCACCGGGTGCAGCGCGTGCCCGCCACCGAGAGCCAGGGCCGCATCCACACCTCCGCCGCCACCGTCGCCGTGCTGCCGGAGGCCGAGGCGGTGGAGGTGAGCATCGATCCGTCCGAGATCCGCGTCGACACGATGCGCGCCTCCGGCGCCGGGGGCCAGCACGTCAACACCACCGACAGCGCGGTGCGGATCACCCACGTGCCCACCGGAATCGTGGTCGTCGCCTCCGAAAAGAGCCAGCACCAGAACCGCGCCCGCGCCATGGAGGTGCTGCGCGCGCGCCTCTTCGACGCCGCGCGGCGCGAGGCCGAGAGCGCCCGCGCCGCCGACCGCCGCGGCCAGGTCGGCTCCGGCGACCGCTCGGAGCGGATCCGGACCTACAACTTTCCGCAGGGCCGGGTGACCGACCACCGCATCGGCCTCACGCTGCATCGCCTGCCCGAGGTGATGGCAGGCGATCTGCAGGAGATCGTGGACGCGCTGGCGACGGCCGAGCAGGCCGAGGCGCTGGCCGCGATGGACGAGGCATGAACGCCGGCGGAGGCGGGGGCGGCGGCCGGGCCTGCAGCCGCGCGCGCCTGCTCGCCGAAGGCGTGGCGACGCTGACCGCCGCCGGGACGCCCGATCCGGCGCGCGAGGCGCGCCTGCTGCTGCGCTGGGCCGCCGGGCTCGACGCGGCCGCCCTCTCCGCGCGCCTCGAGGAGCCGCCCGGCGCTTCGGAGGCGGCCCGCTTCGCCGCCGGCCTCGCCGCCCGCGCCACGCGCCGTCCGATCAGCCAGATCACCGGGCTGCGCGAATTCTGGGGCCGCGCCTTCCGCGTCACCGCCGACGTGCTCGACCCCCGCCCGGAGACGGAGACGCTGATCGCCGCCGCGCTCGAAGGACCGCCGGCGCGGCGGGTGCTCGATCTCGGCCTCGGCTCCGGCTGCCTCCTGCTCACGCTCCTCGCGGAATGGCCGGAGGCGACCGGCCTCGGCGTGGAGCGCAGCCCCGCCGCCCTCGCGGTGGCACGGGAGAACGCCGCGCGCCTCGGCCTCGCCGCCCGGGCGGAGCTGGTCGAGGGCGACTGGTTCGCCGGCGTGCGCGGGCGCTTCGACCTCGTGGTCTCCAACCCCCCCTACGTCACCGAAGCCGACTACGTCGCCCTTTCGCCCGAGGTGCGGGGCTGGGAGCCCGTCGCCGCGCTGATCCCGGCCGAGGACGCGGGCGACGGCCTCGCCGCCTATCGCGCCATCGCCGCGGGTCTTCCGGACGTCCTCGCGCCCGGCGGGCGCGTGCTGCTCGAGATCGGACCGCGCCAGGCCGGGCCGGTGGCGGCGCTGCTCGCGGCCGCCGGGTTGGCGCCGATCGCGGTGCATCGCGACCTCGACGGCCGCGAAAGGGTCGTCGAAGGTCGATACGGCGCATGAGCGGGTTGTGTCCGGCGCGGCGGCGCATTATCCTAACGGCATATCCACCGGCGATGCTGCGAGGGGCTGCGCGAAGTCGCGCGAGCGTCGGGAGCGGTGGAACGTCAATCGCATCGTTCGACGATGATACGGGCGCGGCCCGCGCGAGGCGCGCCCCAGCTCACCGGAGCCGCGAGATGCGCGCGGCCGGGGCTCGAAACCGGACAGAAACGACATGAGATCTTCGCAGAAGTCTAACCGCAACCGGAGCAAGAACCGGCCCAAGAGCCTCGGCAACGTCGCGAACCGCGTGTTCGAGAGTGCCGGGCCGGAGGGCAAGGTCAGGGGCACGCCTCAGCAGATCATCGACAAGTACGAGCAGCTGGCCCGTGATTCCCAGACTTCGGGCGACCGGGTCACCGCGGAGAACTTCCTTCAGCATGCCGAACATTACGCCCGCATGCTGAGCGCCGCGCAGGCCGAGCAGCAGGCCCAGCAGGAGCGTCAGGCCCAGCAGCAGTCGCAGCAGGAGGGCCGCAAGGAGCCGCAGCAGGGCGGCGGCGACGACAAGCCCCGGCGCGAGGACGAGCCCCGCGCCCGGCGCGAGGACGACGCGCGCGGCGAGACCGGCGGCGGCCAGGGCGGGCTCGAGACCATCGACACCGCCGAGGACGGCGACTCGCTGGTCGCCACGCCCGAGGCCGGCCGCGAGGGCGAAGGCGCCGACCAGCCTGCCGGCGAGGGCGGCGAAGGCGCCGCGAAGCCCGGTCGCAGCGCCCGCCGCCGCCGCAGCCGCACCCGTGATCGCCAGGACGGCGGCGAGGGCGAGAGCGACGGCGGATCCGACGTCCAGCCCACTGCCTCCGAGGCCGCGTCCGGCTGAACGCGGCCGGGCGCGCCCGCGCCCGGCGATCGGAACCGAGGTCGCGGACGGGCGCGACGACCGGGGACCGCGGACGGCGAGGCAAAGCGGGCCCGCCGACCGCGGTGGGCGCCTCCGAGCGCCCGCGCGACGTCGACGAAACTCCCGGGACGGGCCGAAGGCGAACGGTCCCGATGACGGTCCCGCCGGGCGCCGGGTCACGCGCGATCCCTTCGCCGAGTATCGCGGGCGCGCGGTGAGCCGGGAAAGACCCGAAGCCTCACGGGGGCGTCGCCCCTGCCGCAGCGGCCCTGCCCGTCAGGCTTCGACGATCCGCCCGCCTTCGAGCCGCAGCACGCGGTCCATCCGCTCGGCCAGCGCGAGGTTGTGCGTCGCGACCAGCGCCGCCAGCCCTTGGTCTTTCGCCAACCCCACCAGCACGTCGAACACCCGCTCCGACGTCGCCGGATCGAGATTCCCCGTCGGCTCGTCCGCCAGCAGCACCGCCGGGCGGTTGGCGAGCCCGCGGCAGAGCGCGACCCGCTGGCATTCGCCCCCCGAAAGCTCCGAGGGGCGATGCGCGGCCCGCGGACCGAGCCCCACCGTCTCCAGCAGCGCGCGCGCCCGCGCCGCCGCCTCGTCCGCCGGGATCCCGGCGGCGCGCATCGGCAGCGAGACGTTCTCGGCCGCGCTGAACTCCTGCAACAGATGGTGGAACTGGTAGACGAAGCCGATCTCCGCCCGCCTGAGCCCGGTGCGCCGGGCGTCCGAGAGGCCGCGCGTCGGCTCGCCCTTGACGCGAACCTCGCCGCCCTCGGGCCCCGGATCCGGCCGGTCCAGAAGCCCCGCGACGTGCAGCAGCGTCGACTTGCCCGCCCCCGACGGCGCCACCAGCGCGCAGAGCGCCCCGGGCCTCAGTGCCAGCGAGGCGCCGGTCAGCACCCGCACCTCCGCCGGCGTGCCGGCAGAATAGGTCCGCCGCACCTCGTTCAGCTCCAGCACCGGCGCCTCACTCATGGCGCAGCGCCTCCACCGGATCGAGCCGGGCGGCGTTGCGCGCCGGGAACAGCGTCACCAGGAAACTGATGCCGAGCGAGAGCCCCGCGGCCGAGGCGACGTCGGCCAGCCGAAGCTCCGCCGGGAACGATGTCAGCAGCCGCACCTCCGGGTCCCAGACGCCGCCGCCGACGGCCCAGTTCACGAGATCGAAGATCGGATCGATGTAGATCACGAAGAGGAGGCCGAGCGCGACGCCGACGCCCGTGCCCACCAGCCCGACCCCGGCCCCGCAGAGGAAGAACACCCGCATCACCGCGCCCTGCGTCAGCCCCATGGTGCGCAGCACGCCGATGTCGCGACCCTTGTTCTTCACCAGCATCACCAGGCCCGAGATGATGTTGAGCGCCGCGATCAGGACCACGAGGCCGAGGATCAGGAACATCACCGCCCGCTCCATGTCGAGCGCGGCGAGGAAGGCCCCGTTCACGTCCTTCCAGGTCCAGACCACCGTCTGCGGCCCAGCGGCGCGCTGCACGGCGCGATCGAGTTCGGAACGCGCCGCCGAGCGCCCGAGCCGGTCCGGCCGCGCCACCTGCGCCTCGACCATGTCGGCGGCGCCCTCCCGGTTCAGGAAGTCCTGCGCCCGCTCGAAGGCGAGATAGGCGCGGGTCCGGTCGACGTCCGCCCGGCCGATGCGGAAGACGTGCACCACCTCGAAGGGCTTCACCTTCGGCGCCGTCCCGAAGGGCGTGGTCAGCCCGCCCGGCAGGATAAGCGAGACGGTGTCCCCGACCTGCGCGCCGAGTTCGCGCGCCACCCCCTCGCCCAGCGAGACGCCCCCCTCGGCCAGCCCCGCGAGCTCGCCCGCCTCGGCCTCGGGCTCCGCGATCCAGGGCAGCGCCCGCAGATCCTCGAGCGCCATGCCCCGCAGCACGACGCCCGCGTTGCGCTCGCCCCGCGTGACCAGCACCTGCGCCTCGACCAGCGGATAGGCGCGCTCGACGCCGGGCGCCGCCGCCACCCGCTCGGCCATCGCCGCGTGGTCGCGGATCTCGCGGATCTCTCGCCCGTCGTCGTAGACCGAAAGGGGATAGACCTTGACGTGCCCCTCCGCGCCCAGCACCCGCGCCGTGAACTCCTCGCGGAAGCCCACCATCACCGCCATCACCACGATCAGCGTGCCGACCGCCAGCGCGATCCCGACCAGCGCGTACCAGACGATGACGCTGATCCCACCCTCGCGCCGGCGCGCGCGCATGTAGCGCCAGGCCAGCAGCCATTCGTGGCGCGCGAAGGGCGGCGCGCCCCGGGCCTCCGCCGCGCTCATGCGCCCCGCCCCCATGCGCCCCGTCCCGGAGCGGCGCCCGAGGCGCGGCACGCGCCGAGCCGGTCGAGGGCGGGTCGATCCCCCCCGAGGCCGGAGCCCCCCGCGAAGACGTCCCGGGTCATCGCCCGGCGTAGACCGCGGCCAGCCGCGCCACCGCCGCCTCCGGGTCCAGCTCGTGGCTCTCGCCGGTGGCGCGGGAGGTCAGCTCCACCACACCCTTCTCCAGCCCCCGCGGTCCGACCGTGATCCGCCACGGCAGGCCGATCAGGTCCATGGTCGCGAACTTGGCCCCCGCCCGCTCCTCGCGGTCGTCGTAGAGCGGATCGACCCCCGCCGCGGTCAGCTTCGCGTAGAGCCCCTCCGAGGCCGCGTCGGCCTTCGCGTCGCTCTGCCGCAGGTTCACGATGCCCGCGCCGAAGGGCGTCACCCCCTCCGGCCAGCGGATGCCCTTGTCGTCGTGATGCGCCTCGATCAGCGCGCCGACGAGACGCGAGACGCCGATGCCGTGCGAGCCCATGTGCACCGGCACGCGGTTTCCGTCGTGGTCCAGCACGGTCGCGCCCATCGCCGCCGAGTATTTAGTGCCGAAATAGAAGATCTGGCCGACCTCGATGCCCCGCCCGACGCGGCGGCGATGCTCCGGGATCTCCGCGAACGTCGCCTCGTCATGCGTCTCGTCGGTGCGCGCGTAGGGCGCCGTCCATTCCGCCTTGATCGCCTCGCACTGCGCCCGGTCGTCGTAGTCGATGTCCCGGTCGCCGAGGCTGAGATCCGCCACGTCGGCGTCGTAGAACACCTCCGACTCGCCCGTCTCCGCCAGCACCAGGAACTCGTGCGTGTCGTCGCCGCCGATGGGGCCCGAGTCGGCCCGCATCGGGATCGCGGTCAGCCCCATGCGCTCGTAGGTGCGCAGATAGGTGACGAGGTGGCGGTTGTAGGCGTGGAGGGCGTCCTCCTTCGTCAGGTCGAAGTTGTAGCCGTCCTTCATCAGGAACTCGCGGCCCCGCATCACGCCGAAGCGCGGCCGCACCTCGTCCCGGAACTTCCACTGGATGTGGTAGAGCGTCAGCGGCAACTGCCGATACGAGCCGACATGGGTGCGGAAGATGTCGGTGATCATCTCCTCGTTGGTCGGCCCGAACAGCAGATCGCGGTCGTGCCGGTCGCGGATGCGCAGCATCTCCGGCCCGTAGGCGTCGTAGCGCCCGCTCTCCTGCCAGAGGTCGGCGGGCTGGATCGTCGGCATCAGCATCGGCAGATGGCCCGCGCGCTGCTGCTCCTCGTGCACGATGGTCTCGATGCGCTTCAGCACCTTCCAGCCGAGCGGCAGCCACGAATAGATCCCCGCCGCCTGCTGACGGATCATCCCGGCGCGCAGCATCAGCCGGTGCGAGGCGATCTGCGCCTCGGCCGGGGTCTCCTTCAGGACGGGCAGGAAGTAGCGGCTGAGGCGCATTCTGGGATCTCCCGAGGTCCGGACGTCGCGCGTCGATAGCGGAGGGGCGGGCGCTCCGCAACGCCGGCGCCGCGGGGCGAATCGGAGCCCGCGCCGGCGGGGACGCCGCGGCGCGGGCCCGGCGCCGCAGCGGCGAAGAGAAGCGGCGCGACGACGGCTCGGCCTTCGCGGTCGCAGCGGACGTCACGAGAACGTTCGCAGATGCAACATGATAGAACAGGCGAAGCTTGCGTCCCGCTTAGCAATCAATTATCCAATGGTGACAAGAAACGGCCCAAGTCTAGGGAGGTCGGCCCGCCACTCAGGCGGGCCGCTTTTTTTCGGGATCGTCTCAGGCCGCCGGCTCCAGCGCCCCGAGCCGGGGCGTCAGGCCCGCGCTTTCGGCCAAGGCGCCGAGGCGTTTCTCCACCGCCTCTCCCGCCAGCGCCTCGAAATCCGGGGCCAGCAGCAGCGCCAGTTCGCGCGGTCGCGGGCGCAGCGCGCAATGCGGCAGCACCCCGGGGGCCGAGCCCGCGAGCATCGCGCCGAGGCGGATCGCCCGGCCCAGCATCCGCGCCTCGATCCGCTCCGCCTGGCTCAGCAGCGCCAGCGCCGGCACGTCCTCGCGCTTGGTCTTGCCCGCCTTGTAGCGGTGGCGCAGCGCCGCGCCGAGCCAGGCGCGCTCCGAATGCCCGACGCCGGAGAGGTTGGCGCGGTAGACCGTCTCGAACACCGCCTGGTCGCGATAGTCGGGATGCGCCGTCCAGGCCACGTCGTTCAGCCGGCAGGCCGCCGCGATCAGCCGCCGCCGCCCGGCGGGCGCGTTCGGGAACAGCGGCGCCAGCCAGGCGGCGAGCTCGTCGCCGAAGCCCGGGAAGCGCGCCAGGCGCCGCTCCATCTCCGCCGCGGCCGAGAGCAGCGGGTCCTGCGTGCGCATCGCCTTCGGCAGCCGCTCCCACAGCACCCCCTCGCGCAACCCGAAGGCCGAGACGGCGACCGAGACCGGCTGCGCCGCCTCGATCAGCCGCGCCAGCACCCGCGCCGCCAGCGGAATCACCTCCAGCCGCTCGCGCGAGGCCGAGAGGGTCTTGCCGATCGCCTCCGGCGCCTCCTGCGCCACGCCGTCGGCGAGGCCGCGCATGGCGGCGGCCGGCAATTCGAACTCGTGCAGCACCTGGATCGGATAGTCGGTGCGCGCCATGTGCAGCTTGGCGAGCGCGCGCCACGCCCCGCCCACCAGGTGCAGCCGTCCGCCCGGCGGCCCGATCACGTCCGCCGCCCCCGCCAGCGCCGCGTCGACGGCCTCGTCGACCGCCCCCGCCCCGCCCGAAAGGCGGCCGAGGCGCAGCGGCCCCAGCGGCAGCGTCACCCCCGGCTTCACCTCGCCGCCGCCGACGGGCGCGAGCTCGAGGCTGGCGCCGCCGAGATCGGCGACCAGCCCCTCGGCGTCGGGCCAGCCGAGCAGCACGCCCTGCGCCGCCAGCCGCGCCTCGTCCTCGCCCGAGGCGACGACCAGCGCGAGCCCCGTGCGCGCCGCCACCTCGGCCACGAACTCGCCGCCGTCCTCGGCCTCGCGCACCGCCGCCGTCGCCACCGCCACCACGTCGTCGACCCGCATCAGCGTGCAGAGCCGCGCGAAGCGCCCGAGCGCCGCCAGCGCGCGCCGCCGCCCCGCGGGCGACAGCCGCCCGGTCGCGGCCAGTTCCGAGCCGAGCCCGGCGAGCACCTTCTCGTTGAAGAAATACGCGGGCGAGCGCGACAGCGCCGCGTAGACCACCATCCGCACCGAGTTGGAGCCGACGTCGATCACGGCGATGCGGCGCGCCTCCCCCGGGGCCTCGGCGCCGAGGGCCGCGCCGCCGCGGGATGGCTCGGCGGCCGGCGGGATCATGGACGCGCTCCCTCGCTGCGTCGTCGGGCGGGGTCCGGCTCGCACGCCGGGCCGCCGCCGGTCAAGGCCCGGCGCCCGGAACCGCCCCCGCGCTCAGCCGGCGGCCGCATCATCCGGTTCCATGGTCTCCGCCGGATCGAGCCGGGTCGCGAGGCGCGGCGCGTCCTCCGCCCCCGCCCGCCCCCGGCCCGAGAGCGAGGGGTTCTGCATGAAGAACTCGTGCGCGTTGAACGCCGCCTCGCCCGCCGGCGCCTCGGCCCGGATCCAGTGCCCGTCGGGCTGCAGCACCCAGCTCTGCGCCTCGTCACGAAGGTTCGCGGCCATCACCTGCTCCAGGATCTGCGCGTGCACCGTCTCGTTGCGGATCGGCACCAGCGTCTCCACCCGGCGGTTCAGGTTGCGCCCCATCCAGTCGGCCGAACTGATCCAGACCTCCGCCCCCCGATGCGGCAGCGCCGCGCCGTTCCCGAAGCAGACGATGCGCGAATGCTCGAGGAAGCGCCCGATGATGGACTTCACCCGGATCGTCTCCGAGAGCCCCGGCACGCCGGGCCGGAGCCCGCAGATCCCCCGCACCACCAGGTCGATCTCCACCCCCGCGCGGCTCGCGGCGTAGAGGGCGTCGATCACCTCCGGATCGATCAGCGCGTTCATCTTCGCCCAGACCTGCGCCGGACGCCCGGCGCGGGCTTGCGCGGCCTCGCGCTCCAGCCCCTCGATCAGATGGCGCTTCAGCGTCGCGGGCGAGAGCTTGATCGCCTCCAGCCCCTCGGGCTCGGCGTAGCCGGTGACGTAGTTGAACAGCCGCGCCGAATCGCGCCCCAGCGTCGCGTCCGTCGTGAACAGGCTGAGGTCGGTGTAGATGTTCGCCGTGATCGGGTGGTAGTTGCCCGTCCCCCAATGGGTGTAGGTCACGAGGCTGTCGCCCTCGCGGCGCACCACCAGGCTCGCCTTGGCGTGGGTCTTCCAGTCGATGAAGCCGTAGACGACCTGCGCGCCCGCCCGCTCCAGCTTGCGGCTCTGGCGGATGTTCGCCGCCTCGTCGAAGCGCGCCTTCAGCTCGACCAGCGCCGTGACGCTCTTGCCGTCCTCCGCCGCCTCGCAGAGCGCGTCGACGATCGGGCTGTCGGAGCTCGTCCGGTAGAGCGTCTGCTTGATCGCCACCACGTCCGGGTCGCGCGCCGCCTGCTCCAGGAACCGCACCACGATCGAGAAGCTCTCGTAAGGGTGGTGCAGCAGCATGTCCTTCTGGCGCACGGCCGCGAAGATGTCGCCGCCGTGGTCGCGCACCCGCTCCGGCATCCGCGGCACGTAGGGGTGGAACAGCAGGTCGGGCCGGTCCTTGACCACCAGCTCCGAGAGGTTCTTGACCCCGATCACGCCCCCGATCTCGACCGTCTCCTCGCGCGCCACGCCCAGCTCGTCGGCGATGCGGTCCTTCAGGTCCTGCGGCGCGTCGGCGGTGATCTTGAGGCGGATCACCTCGCCCCGCCGCCGGCGCTTCAGCGCGGTCTCGAACTCGCGCACCAGGTCCTCGGCCTCCTCCTCCACCTCGAGGTCGCTGTCGCGCAGCACCTTGAAGGCGGCGTGCCCGACCATGCGGTAGCCCGGGAACAGCCGGTCGATGAAGAGCATCAGCAGCTCCTCCACCGGCAGCCAGCGGATCGTGCCCTCCTCCCCCCCGCCGGTCAGCGCGTCGAGGCGCAGGAACCGCGGCACCATCCCCGGCACCGGCAGCAGCGCGTCCAGCGGCTCGTCGTCGCGCACCCGGCGCAGCTGCAGCGCCAGCGCGTAGCCCTCGTTCGGAATGAAGGGGAAGGGATGCGCCGGGTCGATCGCCAGCGGCGTGACCACCGGGAACACCTGCGAGACGAAGTGCTTCTCCAGCCGCGCGGCGTCGGCGCGGGAGAGGGCGGCGCGGTCCAGCACCTCCATGCCCTCGCGGGCGAGCTCGCTGCGCAGCCGGTCCCAGACCGACTGCTGACGCGCCATCAGCGCCCGCGCGTCGGCGTCGATGCGCTCCAGCTGCTGGCCCGCGGTCAGCCCGTCGGCCGAGACGGTGTCGACCCCGCCGCGCAGCAGCCCGCGCAGGCCCGCGACGCGCACCGAGTAGAACTCGTCGAGGTTGCCGCCCGAGATCGAGAGGAAGCGCACCCGCTCCAGCAGCGGATGCGCCGTGTTCTCGGCCTCCGAGAGGACGCGCCAGTTGAAGGCGAGCCAGGAGAGCTCGCGGTTGAAGAAGCGCTCCGGTCCCGCGGCGTCGAACTCCGCGATCCGGTCCGGGTCGGGCGCGCAGGGCGCGGCGAGGAAATCGGCTCTCATGCCCTCGCTTCTACCGCGTCGGCGATGACGGTTCCATGTCCGCCGCGTCGTCGCGGCCGAGGATCTCCGCCGCGAGGCGCCGCGTGACCGGCCGCCCGCGCGCCAGCCCCGCCCGGTCGAGCGTCGCCACGGCGGCGGCGAGGGCGGCGTGGCTGCGCTCGACCCTCAGCGCGAGATAGCGCGGCAGGCCGGGCTCCACCCGGATCTGGCGGTCGGCGAACAGCTTGGCCGCCAGCGCCTCCATCAGCGCGTCGTCGGGCGGCGCCAGCCGCGCCACCGGCAGCGCCGCGAGGCGCGTGGCGAGGTCGGGCAGCGCCACGCCCCAGCGCGCCGGCGCCGCACGGGCGGTCAGGAGCAGCGGCCGCCCCGCCGCGCCCAGCACGCCGATCAGATGGAACAGGCCCTGCTCCGCCGCCGCGCCGCCCTCCGCCAGCGCCCGGTCGGCGTCCTCGAGCGCCAGCGCCGGCGCCCTCGCCGGCGCCCGCAGCGCCTCCGACCCGGGGGCCATCCCGGCCAGCGCCTCGCCCCCCAGCACCGCCGCCCCGCTCTCGGCCGCGAACACGGCCGCGAGGTGGGACTTGCCCGCGCCCTCGGGGCCGGTCAGCGCCAGCGCGCCGCCCGGCCGGGCGCGCCAGGCGTCGACCTGCGCCAGCGCCGTGCGGTTGGAGCCCGAGACCACGAAATCGGCGCGTCCCGTAGCCGCGCGCGCCGGCAGCGCCAGCGGCAGCTGCCCGCCCGGACCCTCAACCGGCATCGCGCCGGTCCTCCGCCTCCGGCGGATCCGGCGGAAACGCCTCGGCCGCCAGATACTCGGCCTGCGCCTCGCCCTCCAACGTCGCCGCGAGGCCGCGATAGAGCCGCCCTTCCATGTACTTGCGCATGGCGAAGCGGAACAGCACGCCGATCGCCGCCGCCGCCGGCACCGCGATCAGCAGGCCCGTGAAGCCGAGCAGGTAGCCGAAGGCGGCGAGCGCGAACATCAGCGTCACCGGATGCAGCCCGACCGAGCCGCCGACGAGCTTCGGCGTCAGCACGTTGCCCTCCACCGCCTGCCCGACGAGGAAGATGCCGGCGACCGTGAGGATCATGATCGGCTCGCCCCAGAACTGCGCCAGCGCCACGCCGAGCGAGATCAGCCCCCCGGTGATCGAGCCGATGAAGGGGATGAAGCTGATCAGTCCCGCGAAGAAGCCGATGGCCAGCCCGAAGTCGAGGCCCACCGCCATCAGCGACACCGCGTAGAACGTGCCGAGGATGATGCAGACCGTGAGCTGCCCGCGCACGAAGCCCGCCAGCACCGAATCCACGTCCCCCGCGATCCGACGCACGGTGCGCACGTGATCGCGCGGGACGTAGGTGTCGATCCGCGCGATCAGCCGGTCCCAGTCCAGCAGCAGGTAGAAGGCGACCACCGGAGTCACGATCAACAGGGTCAGGAAGTCGATCACCGCGAGCCCGCCGGTCCAGGCGCTCTCCAGCGCCGAGACGCTCCACCCCTTGGCGCGCGCCTGCAGGTCGCTCACCGCCTCGGCCAGCGGCTCGCCCTCCTCGAGGGCGTCGGGGAAGCGCTCGCGGACATAGCCGTCGAGCCGGCCGGCGTAGTCGGGCAGCGTCTCCACCAGGCTCTGCGCCTGGTTGATCGCCGCGGGGATCAGGATCAGCAGCGCCGCGAGGAAGAGGCCGATCATCAGCAGCGTCACCAACGCCGTGGCGGCGAGCCGCGAGAGGCCCCGCGCCTCCAGCCGGTCGGCGACGGGATCGAGGAAATAGGCCAGCGCCGCCCCGGCCAGGAACGGCAGCAGCACGTCCGCCATCAGCCAGGCGAAGGCGATGAAGACCGCGAAGCCGATCGACCACCAGCGGATCTGTTCTCCGACGCTCAGCGCCATGGCGCGCCTCCCTGCCCCGGTCCCGCGAGGACCGCGTCAGGGAATGGCCCCTCCGCACGCGGATTTCAACGCCGCCGGCGCGCCCGGCCTCTCGCGGGGGGCTCGCGGCTCGGGGGGGATCGACCCCCCGCTCGCCGCGGCGCGGCCCCGCCGGGGGCGGGGACGCGCGGGGCGCCCGGCTCAGGCGAACTGCTCGCGAATCAGCCGTTCCTCGAGGCCGTGGCCCGGATCGAACAGCAGCGTGTGCGCCACCGTCCGGTCGAGCGCGATCTCCACCCGCTCGACATGGCGCACCTCGCGGTTGTCGGCGGTGGCCGAGACCGGACGGTGCTCCGGCTCCAGCACCTCGAGCGTCACCGTCGCCGTCGTCGGCAGCAGCGCCCCGCGCCAGCGCCGCGGGCGGAACGCCGAGACCGGCGTCAGCGCCAGGATCTCGGCGCCGATGGGGATGATCGGACCGTGCGCCGAATAGTTGTAGGCGGTCGAGCCCGCCGGCGTCGCGACCATCACCCCGTCGCAGACCAGCTCGCGCATGCGCTCGCGCCCGTCGATCAGGATCCGCACCTTCGCCGCCTGATGGCGCTCGCGCAGCAGGCTGACCTCGTTGATCGCCCGCTCGGTGCGCAGCGCCCCGTCCCGGCAGAGCGCCGTCATGCGCAGGGGACTGATCACCGCCGGCTCGGCCTCGGCCAGCCGCTCGAGGAGACCGTCCTCGACGTAGTCGTTCATCAGGAAGCCGACGGTGCCGCGATGCATCCCGTAGACCGGCACGCCCGTGCCCTCCAGCGCCTGCAGCGTCGCCAGCATCAGCCCGTCGCCGCCGAGCGCCACGACCACGTCGGCCTCCCCCGCCTCGGCCTGCCCGTAGCGCCCGGTCAGCCGGTCATGCGCGATCTCGGCCGCCGGCGCCCCGGAGCGCACGAAGCGGATGCGCGGCGCGAAGGGCAGCCTGACGTCCGGCGTCGCGGCCCGGTCGCCGGCGGTGGGGGGCGAGGTGATCATCGGCGGGGCCCGTCCCTCGGGGCGCGGCCCCCTTCGGGCCGCGCGCCGAGGGACCATGACGCGCCGGTCCCGCGGCTTCAAGGCCGCCTCCGCCCGCGCCGCGAAGCCGCGCCTCGCGCGCGAGGGCGTGTCAAACGGCCCCGGACGCGCTATGACCTCGCAGGATCGCGCCCGTCGCGGCTCCGGCGGAGCGCGCGGGGCGCCGACCGCCGCAGGCAGACACGGGAGACCCCCATGGACGCGCAGACCCGCGACCCCGGCTTCTTCGAAGAGACCCTCGCCAAGCGCGACCCCGAGATCGCCGCCGCCATGGACCGCGAACTCGAGCGCCAGCGCGACGAGATCGAGCTGATCGCCTCCGAGAACATCGTCAGCCGCGCCGTGATGGAGGCGCAGGGCGGCGTGATGACCAACAAGTACGCCGAGGGCTATCCGGGCCGGCGCTACTACGGCGGCTGCCAGTATGTCGACGAGGCCGAGCGCCTCGCCATCGACCGCGCCTGCCGGATCTTCAACTGCGGCTTCGCCAACGTGCAGCCCCATTCCGGCAGCCAGGCCAACCAGGCGGTGTTCCTCGCGCTCATCAGGCCGGGCGACACGATCCTCGGCATGGACCTCTCGGCCGGCGGCCACCTCACCCACGGCGCCAAGCCCAACCTCTCGGGCAAGTGGTTCGACGCCGCGCATTACGGCGTGCGCCGCCAGGACGGCCTGATCGACTACGACGAGGTCGCCCGCGTCGCCGAGGAGCGCCAGCCGAAGCTGATCATCGCCGGCGGCTCCGCCGTCCCCCGCACCATCGACTTCGCGAAGTTCCGCGAGATCGCGGATTCGGTCGGCGCGTATCTTCTGGCCGACGTCGCCCACTACGCCGGGCTGATCGCGGGCGGCGTCTATCCCTCGCCCTTCCCGCACGCGCACGTCGTGACCACCACGACGCACAAGACCCTCCGCGCCGCGCGCGGCGGCATGATCCTCACGAACGACGAGAGCATCGCCAAGAAGGTCAACTCGGCGATCTTCCCCGGCCTGCAGGGCGGCCCGCTGATGCACGTCATCGCCGGCAAGGCGGTCGGCTTCGGCGAGGCCCTCCGCCCCGAGTTCCGCGCCTATGCCGAGGCGGTGGTCGCCAACGCCCGGGCCCTCGGCGAGGTGCTGATGCAGGGCGGGCTCGACCTCGTGACCGGCGGCACCGACACCCATCTCGTCCTCGTCGACCTGCGCCCCAAGGGCGTGACCGGCAAGGACGCCGAGGAGTCGCTCGGCCGCGCCCACATCACCTGCAACAAGAACGGCATCCCGTTCGATCCGGAGAAGCCGACGATCACCTCCGGGATCCGCCTCGGCACGCCGGCCGCCACCACCCGCGGCTTCGACGCCGAGGCGTTCCGCGAGGTCGGCCGCCTGATCGTCGAATGCCTCGACGGCCTCGCCGCCAACGGCCCCGACGGCAACGCCGAGGTCGAGGCCGCGGTGCGCGGGAAGGCGACGGCGCTCTGCCGACGTTTCCCGATCTACACGCATCTCTGATCGCGCCGGCCCCGCGCGGCGCGCCTCCCTCTCCGGCGGAGGTCTCCCGCGCGCCGCCGCCCCCTTGCGGGGGCGCCGGCGCCATGGGCCCGGCGGCGCGGCCGGGGTCCTTGCGGACCCGTGCCCGCGCCGCG
>JAWLFJ010000045.1:0-28313 GCA_041685625.1 Paracoccaceae bacterium
CGACGCCTGGCGGCGCATCGCCGATCAGCCGTGGCGCATCATGACAATCGGGCATCGCCAGTGGGCGCAGGGGTCGTGATCAATGGGCGCTGGTATCAGTTAACGGTCGACCCGAAGAAGCGGACCGCTCTGTCGTGCTCGAGCCGACGCCACGCCAGCCAGCGCTCGTCGACCAACGTCCACCAAGCCTCTTCCAATACCGTCAAGGCGCGGGACGGGAGAGCCGCGGCGGACGAACGCGGCGCGGAGGAAAGGGCCGGCGTACGAGCGACTCACGCCAATCCCAACCGGCCTCAGCCGGCGACCGAACGGGATCCCCAGAATTCCGACCAAGTCGATCAGTTGCGTGCGAGCTTTTCCGGGCTCCGGTAGAAAATGTGTTCGCCGATCTCCACCGTGCGTTCCAGCCGACGGGACCAACCTGGCCTCACGTGGTCCGCATGGTAGTGGGTCGCGCCAAGCGTCAGCCTACGCGGCAGACCGTCGATCATCACGCGAGCCACCCGAGCGACCCGGTTCCATGCGTGGGATTCGGTGATGTTTTCCGGTCTTCCGTCGCACTTGTACGAGAACTGACAGCGATGCAGCTGGCCGCCCGTCCCTTGATGCACGACCCCGCAGATGGTGTTCGGATAGGCCCTGCTGTCCACACGGTTGAGAACGACCTCTCCGACGGCGACCATACCGGCGAGCGTCTCGCCTCGCGCTTCGAAATAGAGGGCCTCGGTAAGACAGCGCCAAGCCTCGTCGCCTTGTGCAGAGACATCTAACAACGCATCCCAAGACAGCGCTCGCGACGGTCCGCTGCGCGTCGGCTCGGATCGGTAAGAGAGTCCGCGGCGCAAGGACCGGAGGGCCTGAGCGTCCGATGCAGCCAGATGCTCCAGCGTCGCGGTTTCCGCCCGTGGGGTGACACGGCCGGCCACGGCTTCCGTGTCGACCGCACCGCGACGGTTCGACACGTCCGACAAGGCGGAGCGTTCGGCTTCGAGAGCCGTCGTGACGAACGCCGGCGCCTCCGAAGCGAGCCCGGAACCCGTGAAAACCGGCGCCAGGAACGCGGCGGCCGTTGCAAGCGCGACAACGGATCGGATCATGACCGGTCCTCCTCTCCTGCCCCTCAACGCGCTGGTAAGCACGATCCACGAGGAGTTTCCACCCTTCGAAGCGAGGAACGGAGGCGATCACAGTCCCCTCAATACCGGGCCGGGGTCTTCGATTCCTTGTTCTGAAACGTCCTCAGGGTCGCGGAAAGCCTCCGGATGACAGCGCCGGCAGAAGAGAATGGCGCGGCATCGAAGCGCACGCATGAAAGCTCATCGGCCACCGTCGAAAGCCCTTCGCGGCCGAAACGTTCTCGAATCGCCAGACTCGCCCAGGCGCGCAGACTCGTCATGCGGGTGGATGCGAGTCTGCTGGCTGACGCGGTGGCGATTCGCGCCTCGAGCGCTTCGAGCAAAGCGCGCGCATCTTCATGGGATCCGCTGGAACAGGTGAGGGCTTCCGGAACGCTTCCGTCCGGCCTCGGAGGCGCAAGGGACAAGGCGCCTTTGAGGTCGGCGAGGGCGCGCCGCGCGACGTCTCCGAGGTCGGCCTTGGTGACCACGAGGATGTGCGGCGTCTCCATGACGCCCGACTTCATGAATTGAAGCGCATCCCCCGATGCGGGCTGCACGCACAGGACGACGGTGTCCGCGAGGTCCGCGATCTCGGTCTCGGACTGGCCCACTCCGACGGTCTCGATCAGAACGCGATCGAAGAGGGCCCTCATGAGCACGGCGGCAGGCCAGGTGACCTCGGCAAGGCCGCCCAGTCGATCGCGTGCGGCCATCGAGCGAACGAACACGCCGGCGTCCTCGGGATCGGTCGCGATCCGCGTCCTGTCGCCTAACAGCGCCCCACGTGTGCGCCGTGACGAAGGGTCGACGGCGAGCACGGCCACGGTCAGCCCCGCCTGCCTCCAGAGAGCGATCAAGCGATTGGCCAGGCTGGATTTTCCCACGCCGGGCGGGCCGGTCAGTCCGATCACGTGGCCCCGCGGCGCAGCGTTTGCGGCGTCGAGCAGCGCGAGCGTTTCGGGGGCGTCAGACGCCGTCTCGAGCGTCGCCAGGGCGCGCGCAACGCCGGCCTTTCCCCCTGCTTGAAGGGTGGAGAGACGGTCCTCGGCGGGCGCGTTGTCGCTCATCCGCTTCGTCTGGCAGGTCGGGGAGAGGCTGGCAAGGCCTGCTCGCGTTCGTGTTCCGTTCACGCTTGAGCGCTATTCGGAATGGATGATGTTCGGGTATCGTTCTCACCTCTTCGCCGTCTTTCCGCGTCGCGTTCGCGACCGCTTCCGGCGATCGGAGGCGCGTCCGTCAGGCGCCGCGGCGGCGAAGCGCGGCCTGCGCGGCGGCGAGGCGGGCAACCGGGACGCGGAAGGGAGAGCACGAGACGTAGTCGAAACCAGCCGATTCGCAGAAATCGACGGAGGCCGGGTCCCCTCCGTGTTCGCCGCAGAGGCCGAGGCTCATGCCGGGCCGGCGGGCGCGGGCCCGTTCGGTCGCGATCGTGAGGAGTTCGCCGACGCCGTCGAGATCCAGCGTATGGAACGGATCCTCGGGGAAGACGCCGGCGGCGACGTAATCGCGCATGAAGCGCCCGGCGTCGTCGCGGGAGAGACCGTAGGTCATCTGCGTGAGGTCGTTGGTGCCGAAGGAGAGGAAATCGCAGTCCTCGGCGATGTCGCCGGCGCGGAGCGCGGCGCGCGGGGTCTCCACCATGACCCCGACCCGGTAATCGAAGCGCCGCCCCGTCTCGGCCGCGACGGCGTCGGCCACGGCGTCGATCCGCCCGCGGATCAGCGTCGCCTCGCGCCGGGCCGAGACGAGGGGGATCATGATCTCCGGGCGCACCAGCGGCCCGTCGGTCCAGCTCGCGGCGAGGGCCTCGAACACCGCGCGGGCCTGCATCTCGTAGATCTCGGGCACGACGATGCCGAGCCGGCAGCCCCGCTTGCCGAGCATCGGGTTGAATTCCTGCAGATCGCCGATGCGCCGGCGGATCTCCGGCACGGCGAGGCCGGTCTCGGCGGCCAGTTCGGCGATCTCCTCCTCGCCGTGCGGCAGGAACTCGTGCAACGGCGGATCGAGCAGCCGGATGGTGACGGGGCGGCCCTGCATCACGCGGTAGAGACCGATGAAGTCGCCGCGCTGCATGGGCAGCAGGGCGTCGAGCGCCGCGCACCGGTCCTCCGACCGCTCGGCCAGGATCATGCGGCGCATCGCGGTGATCCGGCCCTTCTCGAAGAACATGTGCTCGGTGCGGCACAGGCCGATCCCGTCCGCCTCGAAGCCGAGCGCGACGCGCGCGTCCTGCGCGGTGTCGGCGTTGGCGCGCACGGCCATGCGGCGATGCGAATCGGACCAGCTCATCAGTTCGGCCAGCGCGCCGGAGAATTCCGGCTGCACCGTGGGCACGGCGCCGGCCAGCGCTTCGCCGGCCCCGCCGTCGACGGTGACGAGGTCGCCCTCCCCGAAGACCCGCCCGTCGGGCGCGGTCAGCGTCCGCGCCACGAGATCGAGCTTCAGCGCCGAGGCGCCGACCACGCAGGGCGTGCCGAGGCCGCGCGCCACGACCGCGGCATGCGAGGTCATGCCGCCCCGCGTGGTCAGCACGGCCGCCGCGGAATGCATGCCGCGGATGTCCTCCGGGCTCGTCTCGATCCGCACCAGAACGGCGGGCTGACCGCGGGCCGCGGCGGCGTCGGCGGCCTCCGCGTTGAACACGATCGGACCGGAGGCGGCGCCGGGCGAGGCCGGCAGGCCGGTGGCGAGCCGGTCGCGCGGCGCGCCGGGGTCGAGCGTCGGATGCAGGAGCTCGGTCAGGCTTCCCGGATCGACCCGCAGCACCGCGGCCTCGCGCGTCAGAGCGCCGGCCTTGGCCAGATCGACGACGATGCGCACCGCGGCCCGGGCGGAGCGGCGCAACGGCTCGGCCCCGAGGACATGCAGGACGCCGTCCTCGAGCGTGAATTCGAGCGTCACGGCATCGGCGAGCGCCCGCTCGGCCGCAGCGCCGAGGGCGCGCAATCGGTCGGCGAGTTCCGGCGCCTCCTCCTCGAGGCTGGCCGCATGCGCGCCGGCCGCCTGGCGTTCGGCGTAGCCGACGAGGCGGGGGGTGCGAAGGCCGGCACGGGCCTCGTCGCCCTGCGCCTGCCAGAGGAAGCGGCCGACGAGACCCGGCGCGCCGGTGCGCTCCGAGCGGAAGGCGACGCGCCCCGCGCCGGACCGCCCCGGCCCGAGGCCGAGCGCCATCTCCTGCAGGATCAGGGCGAGACCGCCGGTCTCGGGGCCGCCGCGGGCGGCGCGCAGGATGCGCGCCGAGGGGGCGTTCCAGGCGCGGACCATGGCCTCCGCGGCGCCGAGCAGCTGGGCGCGCGGCTCGCTCGGGAACGCCTCTCCGGTCTCCTCCTCGTGCAGCGTGAGCGCGGTCTCCAGCAGGCGGTCGAGCGCGGCGGCGTCCAGCCCGCGCTCGGAGTCCTCCCCGGCCGCGTCGAGCGCGTCCTGCAGGGCGGCGTCGAAGACCTCGGCGTCGGCGCCGAGGGCGACGGCGTGCGCCTGCACGAGCCTGCGCTGCACGTCGCGCGCGGCACGCTCGCCGATGCGCGGGGCGAGCGCCTGCGGCGCCGCGCCGAGATTGAGAAGCGCCGGAGGCCCGCCCCAGGCGGGGTCCGCGGGCGATCCGCGCAAGGCGAGCAGCGCCCCCGGATCGAGCCGACCGAGGGCGGCGTCGAGCGCGGCCGCGAGACGGGGACGCGCGGCGGCCGGATCTTCGGCGACCTCGGCCACGAGTTCGGCCGCGATGACGAAGCCGCGCTTCACCGGCGCCCCGAGGCCCGCGAGCCGCGCGAGCCGGGCCGCCTTCGCGCCGAAACGCGCCGCGTCCTCCGCCGCGCCCGGCGCGAGCGGGGCGATCAGGTCGGGCAGGAGGGCGACGGCGTCGCGCAAGGCGGGCTCCCGGCGTTGTGCTCTGCAGCAACGCTTAGCGGCTGCGGGACGCGAGGGGAAGCCGGGCGCGTCCGCCGGCCGGGCCGAGGGACGCGGCCGAGGGCGCGCTCACTCGCCGTGCGACGGCTGCGAGGCCTCGATTCGGCTCTCGGCGCGCTGCGCGCCGCGGGTCTGCGAGGCGATCTCGGGCCGAAGCGTGGCGAAGGCGTCGTACTGGGTTAGGAACACGCGCCCGGTGAGATCGTCGAGGAAATGGGTGCGCGAGAGCCGGTCCATCACCGGGCCCTTCACCTCGGAGAGATGCAGCGTGACGCCGGCGTCGGCGAGGCGGCGGTTGATCTCCTCCAGCGATTCGAGGGCCGAGGCGTCGATCGCGTTCACGGCGGGACACATGAGCACGAGGTCGGCGAGATCCGGCGCCTCGGCGAGCAGGGCGTGCACGCGGTCCTCGAGCCAACGGGCGTTGGGGAACCACAGGCTCTCGTCGATGCGCAACGTGACGAGGTCGGGCGCGGTGACGACGCGGTGACGCTTGACGTTGCGGAAGTGCTCGGTCCCCGGCACCTGACCCACGACGGCGGCGTGCGGCCGCGAGGTCCGCCAGACGTGGAGGGCCAGGGAGAGGATCACTCCGGCGACGACCCCCGCCTCGACGCCGACGAGCAGCGTGAGGACGATGGTCGCCGCCATGGCCGCGAAGTCGGAGCGAGAATAGGCCAGCGTCCTGCCGAGCGCGCCGAGATCCACCAGCGACAGCACCGCGACGATGATCGTGGCGGCGAGCGTGGCCTTGGGAAGGAAGAGCAGCAGCGGGGTCAGGAACACGGTGGCGAGCGCGATGCCGGCCGCGGTGAGGAGGCCGGCGGCGGGGGTCTCGGCGCCTGCGTCGAAATTGACGACGGAGCGGGCGAAGCCGCCGGTGACCGGATAGCCGCCGGTGAAGGCGGCGCCGAGATTGGCGGCGCCGAGCCCGACCAGTTCCTGGTCGGGATCGATCCGCTGCCGCTTCTTGGCCGCGAGGGTCTGCGCGACGGAGACGCTCTCGACGAAGCCGATGACGGAGATCAGCAGCGCGGAGGCGGCGATAGAGCCCCAGAGTTCGAGATCGAGCGGCGGCAGGGTCAGCGGCGGCAGGCCCTGCGGGACCTCGCCGACGAGAGCGACGCCCTCCGCCCCGAGATCGAGCCTCCAGGCGGCGAGGGCGGTGACCGCGACGGCCAGCACGGGACCGGCCTTCGCGAGCACGTCCGCGAGGCGCGGCGGCAGACCCTTCGCGACGAGGAGCGGCTTCAGGGACTTGCGCACCCAGAACAGGAAGGCGGTGACGGGCACGCCGACGGCGAGGGTGGCGAGGTTGGTCTCCGGCAGCCGCGAGACCAGCGAGCCGAGAAGCTGCGGCAGCGCGTGCCCCTCGGCGGGCACGCCGAGGATGTGCTTGAGCTGGCTCGCGGCGATGATGATCCCGGAGGCGGTGATGAAACCGGAGATCACCGGGTGGGACAGGAAGTTGGCGAGCACGCCGAGCCGCAGGAGGCCCATGGCGGTCAGCATCAGGCCCGAAAGCAGCGCAAGCGCCAGCGCGGCGGCCTGATATTCCGGCGTGCCGACGGCCGCGACCTCGCCGACCGCGGCCGCGGTCATCAGCGAGACGACGGCGACCGGCCCCACGGCGAGGGCGCGGGAGGTTCCGAACACGGCATAGAGCACCAGCGGCGCGATCGAGGCGTAGAGCCCGACCTCGGGCGGCAGGCCCGCCAGCAGCGCGTAGGCGAGCGACTGCGGGATCAGCATGATGGTGACGATCACCGCCGCGACGAGGTCGTTGAAGGCGGCGGCGCGGCCGTAGGCGGCGCCCCAGGTCAGGATCGGGAAATGGTCGCGAAGGGTGCGGCGGGCCATCGGTTCTCTCGGCAAAGAGGCTCGGTCGGCGCTAGGGACCGGGGAAAGACGCTCCCGCATGCCCATGATCGCCGTCGGCCGCAAGCGTGGGCGGCGCGTATCCGCGACCGCGGCGTCATCTGCGCGGGCGGCGTCCGGGACGACGACGCGCCGAGTGTCGAGGATCGGACGCCTAGGGCCCCGCGCCCGGCCCGTTCACGGTCGCGGATCGGGGAGCGGGCCGAGGCGGCTCGCCCGGCGACCGGGCCCGTCGCCCGCGGAAATCCGCGCGGCGCCGGACCCTCCGCCCCGGCACGGAAACCTCGTGGCCGGGAGGATCGGGCCCGGAGATCCAGCCACGTCCGGCGCCGCCGATCCGCGGCCGATCCGGCCGAAAGACGCGGCGCAGGCGAAGACCTCGGCGCCGAACGGCGCGCGCTCGACGATCGCGGCCCACCGGACCCGTGTGCGCCGCGACGAAGGCGCGATGCGGACCCGCCCGACGCCGAAGGCCGGGTCCCGCGCGAGGACGCCTCCGCGCCGCGCGCGCCGTCGGCGGCGGGAGCCGCCGCCGATCGCCCTCTTCGCGCGGGTCCGCCGTCGTCGACCGTGGCGGAGCCGACGCGAAAGCGCTCGGCCGGCGGGGCGGAACCGCGCCGGCCGCGGCGGGATCGGCGGGCGTCGCAGGCCGGGCCGAGGCGCCGCCGGACCGTCTCACTCGGCGGGGACCGACGGCTTGGGCTCCTCGGTCCCCGCCGGTGCGCGCTCGGCGAAGTCGCAGGCGTCCCGGGCCTCGTGCGGCGTCGGCGACGCGGGCAGGATGGTCGGCGCCGCGAGCCATTCGCGCCCCTTCAGCATGGCGTGCCAGTAGACCGGCGGGAGCAGCTTCTCCTTCAGGAACCAGGCGGCGCGGGTCGGCCTGGTCCCGTCGATCAGCCAGTTGGGGAAGGAGGGCTTGAGCGCACCGCCGTAGCCGAACTCGGCCAGCACGATCCTGCCCCGCTCCACCGTCAGCGGGCAGGAACCGTAGCCGTCGTAGACCGCGCGAGGCTGCCGGCCGTCGAGCGCGGCGACGACGTTCTCGGCCACCACCGGGGCCTGCTTGCGCACGGCGGCCGCGGTCTTGGCGTTGGGCGCCGAGCAGGCGTCGCCGAGCGCGAAGACGTCGCCGTAGCGGACGTGCTGAAGCGTCTCGGGGCTGACCTCGATCCAGCCCTTCTCGTCCGCGAGCGGCGAGTTGCGCACGAAGTCCAGCCCCGTCTGCGGCGGCACCGCGTGCAGCATGTCGAACTCGCGCGTGACGCGCCCCTCCGGCGTCTCGAAGGTCGCGGTCTTCGCGCTTCCGTCGACCGCGACGAGCCTGTGCTCGAAGCTCAGCGCGATTCCGTAGCGCTTGACGTACTCCATCAGCGCCGGCACGTAGTCGGCCACGCCGAAGAGCGCGCCGCCGGCGTTCAGGAACTCGACCTCGATCCCCTTCAGCCTGCCCTTCCGCTTCCACGCGTCGCAGGCGAGATACATCGCCTTCTGCGGCGCGCCGGCGCACTTGATCGGCATCGGCGGCTGGGTGAAGAGCGCCCTGCCCCCGCGCAGGCCCTGCACCAGCTCCCAAGTGTAGGGCGCCATGTCGAAGAGATAGTTTGAGGTGACGCCGTTGCGCCCCAACGTCTCGCGCAGGCCCTCGACGCCGTCCCAGTCGAGCTTCAGGCCAGGCGCCGCGACGAGGGCGCGGTAGCCGATGCGCTCGCCGTCCTCGAGGACGACCTCGGAACGCTCGGGCGCGAACTCCGCCACCGCGGCGCGGATCCGGCGCACGCCCGCGGGCATCACCTGATCCATGGGGCGCAGGGTGTCGCGCCGGTCGAAGACGCCGCCGCCGACGAGCGTCCAGCCCGGCTGGTAGTAATGCACGTCCTGCGGCTCGATCACCGCGACGTCGAGGCCGGGACGCCGCTTCAGCAGCGAGGCGGCGGTGGCGATGCCCGCCGCCCCGCCGCCGACGATCACCACGTCGTGGGCGTTGCGCCGGGCGGGTCGGCCGACGTCGACGTCGCGGGCGTCGAGCCGGTCGGCGAGGCCGGAGAGGTCGTAGCCGGCGCCCTCGGCCGCCGCGAGGATCGCCGGGGTCGAGAGCCGCGGCGCCTGGGCGAGCGCCCAGAGCGTGATCGACCGCGCTCCGGTGCGGCAATAGGCGAGGACGGGCGCGGGCAGCTCCGCCATCGCCTCGGCCATCGCGGCCGCGTCGGCGTCGGTCACCGCGCCGGACCGCACGGGGACGTGGCGGAAGGCGAGGCCGTGGGCCTTCGCCGCCGCCGCGATCTCGGCGGAGGAGGTCTGGCCGTCGCCTTCGCCGTCCGGGCGGTTGCAGACGATGCCGCGCACGCCCTGGGCGGCGGCGAGACCTACGTCGCCGACGCCGAGCTGGGGCGAGACGGCGAAGTCGGGGGCCACGTGCCGCTGTTCCATGTCCGGGATCTCCCTGTTGGCTCGTCTTGTCTCCGGCCCCCGCCGGCGGGGGTCGGCCGAAGGCGTCCCGGGGGATCAGGGCGGGGCCGATGCGCCCGCAAGGGCGCGAGGGGCCGTCCGGATCGCCCCGGGCGGAGGCGGGTCAGAGCGCGTCGACCGGGATCTTGAGGTAGCTGACCCCGTTGTCCTCGGCCGGAGGCATGCGCCCGGCGCGCATGTTGACCTGGATCGAGGGCAGGATCAGCCGCGGCATGCCGAGCTTGGCGTCCCGCTCGGTGCGCATCTTCACGAAGTCGTCGGCCGATCGGCCCTCGCCGACATGCACGTTCTTCGCCTTCTGCTCGCCGACCGTGGACTCCCAGGCGAACTCGTCGCGGCCGGGGGCCTTGTAGTCGTGGCAGGTGAAGATGCGCGTCTCGTCCGGCAGGCTCAGGATCTTCTGGATCGACTCCCAGAGCTGTTCGGCCGAGCCGCCGGGGAAGTCGCAGCGCGCCGTGCCGAAGTCCGGCTGGAAGATGGTGTCGCCCACGAAGGCGGCGTCGCCGATCACGTAGGTCAGGCAGGCCGGGGTGTGGCCCGGCGTGTGCAGCACGAAGGCCTGCAGGCCGCCGATCGCGAAGCGGTCCTGCTCCTTGAAGAGCTGGTCGAACTGCGAGCCGTCGCGCTCGAACTCGGTGCCGGCGTTGAAGATCTTGCCGAAGGTGTCCTGCACCACGGTGATGTTCTCGCCGATGCCGATCTTCCCGCCCAGCCGTTTCTGCAGGTAGGGCGCGGCGGACAGATGGTCCGCATGGACGTGGCTCTCGAGCAGCCATTCGACGCTCAGGCCGTTCCTCTCGACATGGGCGATGATCGCGTCGGCCGAGGCGGTGTCGGTGCGGCCGGCCGCCGGATCGTAGTCGAGCACCGAATCGACGACGGCGCAGGCGTTCGAGGACGGATCCTTCACCACGTAGGAGACGGTGAAGGTGGCCTCGTCGAAGAAGGCGGCGACCTCGGGGGTCTGGCTGGCGTCCATGGCGTCCTCCCGCGTGACGTGAATCTTTCCCCCTAATGTATGCCTTCATTCAGGAAATGGAATAGATAATTCCGTCGCGGGCGGCTGTGAAATTCAGCCCGCCTCCGAGAGGCTGGCCACGGCCGGATCGAGGAAGCGCCGCTCCAGCATCGCGATGCAGCCGCGGCGGTCGAAGCGCACCCGGACCTCCGCCTCGGCGGCGCGGTTCGAGGTGCCGATCATGCGTCCGACCTCGAGCGCCAGGGCGTGGGCGGGCCAGACCAGGCCGGACGAGGCCTCGACCGTCACCGGCGACAGCGGCCAGAGCGAGACGCGCGCGCCGGGGGCGAGCCGCACGCGCCAGTCCCGAGGGGCGAGGAAGGCGACGTCCTCCTCGCCGACGAGGACGATGCGCCGGTCGGCGTAGCGCAGGAGCGCGTGCAGCGCGGCGAGGGCATGGTCGAAGCGTCCGCCGAGGAAGCCGGCCCCGAGGTAGAGCGGCGCGCGGGTCAGGCGGAGGCATTTCTCGAGGTCGGTGGTGTCCTGCTCGGTCACCGCGACGACTTCGACGCCTTCGGCCGCCTCCCACCAGGCGCGATCCTCGAGGCTGTCCATGTCGCCGATCACCGCCGCCGGACGCGGGCCGCGCGCGCGAAGGCGGTTGGCGCCGCCGTCGGCCGCGACCACCGCGCCGCAGCGCGCGGCGAGCTCGTCCAGCGTGGCGGGCTCGGCCGGTCCGCCGCCGAGCAGCAGCACCGGCGCGGCGAAGGCGATCGGCTCGCGCTCGGCCGGAAGAGGATGCGGCTGGGGGCGGATCAAGCGGCGGGCCTTTGCAGCGAGGGCCGGTCGCGCAGCCCCGCCTGCCAGGCGAGAAGGGCGGCGTGGCTTTCCGGGATGCGGATCTTGGTGACGCGCATGAAGTCGAGCGAGAGGTAGGCCGTGATGTCGGCGATCGTGAAGCGCTCCCCGGCGATGTACGGCGTCTCCTGAAGGCGGCGGTTCAGCAGATCGAGCGCCGAGGCGACCCGCGGGCGGTTGGCCTCGGACCACGCCTTCACCTGGGTCTCGAGCTCGGCCATCGAGGGGTGCGAGTGGCGGAACACGAAGGCGACCGGCAGCATCAGCATCAGCTCGACCCGGCGCTGCCACATCTCGATGCGCGCCGCTTCCAGCGGATCGCGGCCCATCAGGTTCGGCTCGGGCTGCAGGCCCTCGACGAAGCGGCAGATGGCGACGGTCTCGGTCAGGGTGGAGCCGTCCGAGAGCACGAGGCCGGGCAGGTGGTGGGTGCCGAAGCGGGCCAGATGCTCCGGCGCGTAATGGGCGCGCGTCGCGATGTCGATCTCGGTCCGCGGCAGTTCGATCCCCTTCTCCGCCAGGAAGGCGGCGACGCGGCGCGGGTTCGGCGCGGTCGAGCAGGTCACGAGTTCGACGGGCCGGGGAAGGTCGGTCATGGGCGGTCTCCTCCTGTCGGGGGCGAGCGTGCCGTGCGACGGCGGGCTTGGAAAGGGCAGGCGCGCGGCCTCGCCCCGGCGCCGGGCGCGTGCTATCCGGGGGCCTTCGGACGAGCGAGGGAGGACCGGCATGGCCGAGGCTGGCGACGGGGCCGCGCGCGCGGCGGAGACGTTGATCGAGGAGATGCCCGCCCGGGCGGATTTCCGCGACTTCGGCGCGGACGCCCTGCCCGACATGGACGCGGCCTATGACGCGCAGGCCCGGGTCGCGGCGGCGCTGGGTCCGAAGGCGGGCGGGATCGGCGGGCGCAAGATCGCCTTCAACACGGTCGAGCAGATGCAGGCGATGGGGCTCGAGGAGCCCTGCGCGGCGGTGGTGTTCAAGGACCTGATCCGCGAGAGCCCGGCGCGCTTCGAGGCCGCCGACTTCGCGACCTTCACGGTCGAGCCCGAAATCGCCGCGATCCTCTGCGAGGACATGGCGCCGCGCTACGGCGGCTGGGACGCGGAATCGGCCCATGCCGCGGTCGAGCGCTTCGTGCCCGCCTTCGAGATCCTGGACCGCCGGCGCTTCGAGGGCGGGCGGCCGGAGGCGATCGTCGCGGCCAACGTGTTCAACGCGGGCGCGGTGATCGGCGGGCCGGGCAAGGCGCCGGGCGAGGTCGACTTCGCCGAGATCCGCTCGGTCGTCGAGGCGGACGGCGAGACCAGGGTGGACGAGGTGGACGCGGCGCCGATGGATCCGTTCGCCGCGGTCGCCTTCCTCGCCAACCGCTTCAACCGGCTCGGCCAGACGCCGCGGGCGGGCGAGGTGATGCTGCTCGGCGCGCATCTGCCGCCGACGCCGGTCTCGGCCCCGGCGCGCTGGCGCTTCGCGCTCGGGCCGCTCGGCGAGGTCGAGTTCGAGATCGCCTGAGCGGGAGGTCGGCGTGGCGCATCCGGAGGGCGGACGCCGCGATGTGCGGCGGCGGGAGGACTGATGCCGATTCCGAAGCGGGCCTACCGCCATGTCCCCGAGCTCGAAGGCCGCATCCGCGAGCCCGAAGAGAGCGTGTTCCGCGACATGATCGAGCGCTATGCCGAGCTCGACGCCAACGCCGAGGCCGAGGGTCGGCACGGCTGGCGGTTGAGCCACGAGGACCGCGAGGCGACGCGGCACGAGGCGCTGGCGGGTCACGAGGGCGACCTCTGGATCTTCGCCTACGGCTCGCTGACCTGGGATCCGGCGATGGTGGTGGAGGAGATCCGCCACGCCAGGCTGGAGGGCTGGCGGCGCACCTTCTGCTACTGGCTCGACGGCGGGCGCGGCAGCCCCGATCGGCCGGGGCTGATGGCGGCGCTGGACGCCGATCCGGGCCATGCCTGCGACGGGCTGGCGATGCGCATCCGGGCGGAACTGGTGGAGGAGGAGACCCACCGGCTCTGGGCGCGGGAGATGATCACCGGGATCTACCGGCCGCTCTGGGCGCCGCTGGCGACGCCGCAGGGGCCGGTCGAGGCGCTCGCCTTCGTCGCCGACCCGGAGCACGAGCGCCATGTCGGCGCGATGCCGCGAGAGGAGAAGGCGCGGATGATCGCCGGGGCCGAGGGGATGCTGGGCACCAACCTCGAATATCTCGAGAACCTGCTCGGCCAGCTCGAGGCGCTGGGGATGCACGACCCGGAGATGACCGAACTGCACGAGATGTGCCTGAAGGTGCGCGACGCCGAGGCGCCCCCGCTCACGCGTGAGCGGGGGGCCGAGACCTTCTGATCGCCGTCACATGAAATGTCTTCGATGCGTTCAGGCGCGCGGGCGCTTGCCGAGGGCGAGCGCCTCGGCGAAGGCCGGGCGGGCGTCGAGGCGGGCCATGTAGGCGGCGACGGGGGGCGTGAGCTCCGTCCTGGTCAGACGCGTCAGGTGGAGCGTGTAGCCCATCGCGATGTCGGCGGCGGTGAAGCCGCGGGCCAGCAGGAAGTCGCGGTCCGCCACGGCGTCGGCCACGAGGGCCTGGGCGCGGGCGATCTGTCGCTCCAGCAGGGCCTTGTGGGCGTCGGAGACCTGATAGTCCTCCACCCCGAGGACGTGGCCGAGATAGGTGGCGACGTAGGCGCAGCTTCCGGCCTCGGAATAGTGCAGCCAGAACAGCCAGTCGGCGTAGTCGGGCTCGGCCGGGCCGACGGCCAGCGGCGTCGGGCCGCGCGTCGCCATCAGGTATTCCATGATGGCGATCGACTCCGCGAGGCGCACGTCGCCGTCGTGAAGCACGGGGATCTTGCCGGCCGGGTTGACCTTGGCCCACGCCTCCGAGGCGAAGTGCGCGCGGTCGTTGGGCACCGTCTCGACCTCCATCTCGACGCCCATCTCCTTCGCCAGCCAGAGCGGACGCAGCGAGCGCGAGTGGCGGACGTGCCAGAGCTTGAGGCTCATGCGGAGGCTCCGATCAGTTCGGCGGCGCGAGGGGCGAAGTAGGTGAGGACGCCGTCGCAGCCGGCGCGGCGGAAGGCGGCGAGGCTCTCGAGCATGGCGCGGTCGCCGTCGATCCAGCCGCGCTCTCCGGCGCCGGCGATCATCGCGTATTCGCCGGAGACCTGGTAGGCGAACACCGGAACCTCGAAGCTCTGCTTCGCGCGACGACAGATGTCGAGATAGGGCATGCCGGGCTTGACCATCACCATGTCGGCCCCTTCCTCGAGGTCGCGCGCGATCTCGTGCAGCGCCTCGTCGGTGTTGCCGGGGTCCATCTGGTAGGTCTTCTTGTCGCCCTTCAGCGCGCCCGTGGCGCCCACCGCGTCGCGGAACGGCCCGTAGAAGGCGGAGGCGTATTTGGCGGCGTAGGACATGATCGCCACGTCGGGGAAGTCGTGTTCCTCGAGCGCGCGGCGCATCACGGCGACGCGGCCGTCCATCATGTCCGACGGGCCCATGACGTCGGCGCCGGCCTCGGCCTGCGCCAGCGTCTGCTTCTCGAGCGCCAGCAGCGTCTCGTCGTTCAGGATCACCCCGTCGCGGACGATGCCGTCATGGCCGTCGGAGTTGTAGGGATCGAGCGCGACGTCGAGCAGGACGCCCACCTCGTCCGTCGCGGCCTTGATGGCGCGGGTGGCGGAGCAGACGAGGTTGCCGGGGTTCCACGCCTCCTCCGCCCCCGGCGTCTTGTCAGCGGCGTCGGTGTAGGGGAACACCGCGATGCAGGGGATGCCGAGATCGGCGGCGCGGCGCGCCATGTCGGGCGCGCGGTCCACGGTGACGCGCGAGACGCCGGGCATCGAGGTGACGGGCGCTTCGGCGTCCTCGCCGTCCATCACGAAGATCGGCCAGATCAGGTCCTCGGGCCGCAGCCGCGTCTCGCGCACCAGATCGCGGATCCAGCCGGCGCGGCGGAGCCGGCGGGGACGTGACATCGGGAAGGGGGCGAAGCGCGCGCGGCTCATGCGGGATCCTCTCGTCCTGTGCGGCCTCTGGCATGGCATGCGCGCGCGTCGCGCGGCAAGCGCGCCTGATGAGGGGGGCGGTGCGAGGGGCGGCAGGAGCCTTGGGGCAGGCCGAGCGGCGCGGTCGCGCGCCGCTCTGGCGGCCGCGGGCGCCCGCCGACATAAGGACCGCGAGGCGAGCGGCCCGTCGCCCGGGCCGCGCCGAGCACGGAATGGGGACCGGGGCCGCGGCGGATGATCTTCGACGACACCACCTTCTTCTCGCCGTGGTACTGGATGTTCGTGGCGACGTTCTGGGCGATCGTGACGCATTTCAGCCACGGCGTGCCCTATGACGCGATGCGCCGGGCCGAGCGGTTCGGGGGCGAGGACGCGGAGATCTGCGACCGGCTCGCGCGCCGCTCGTTGCAGCGGATCGCGGCGGGGGTGGAGCGCTACGCGGTGCCGGGGGCCGCCGGGACGGCGTTCCTGATCGGGGCGCTGGGCACCGCGGCGCTCGGCGCCGGGTGGGAGCCGGCCTTGGGTCTGCTGGGTCTCGTCGTGCCGGCGGCGGCCGCGGCGGCGGCCTCGCTCTCGGAGGCGGTGCGCATCGCGCGGGCCGATCCGCCGCCGGAACCCGAACGACTGCTGGCGCTGCTGCTGCGGCGGCGGGCGGCGAATCAGTTCTTCGGCATCATGGGCGTGGCCTTCGCGGCGGCGCTGTTCGTGCTGCGTCACCGCGACCTGATCCTGCTGCGCAGCGACTTCTGAGGCCGGCGACCGCGCCGGCCGCTCGATTGACAAGCCGCCGGCGACCCTCACATGGTCCGCTGCCCCAGCCCGCTCACGGAGTCCCCATGGCCGTCGTCGTCGTCGAATCCCCGGCCAAGGCCAAGACCATCAACAAGTATCTGGGCGACGGCTACACCGTTCTCGCCTCCTACGGGCATGTCCGGGATCTGCCGCCGAAGGACGGCTCGGTCGATCCCGAGCACGGCTTCGAGATGCAGTGGGAGGTGGATTCGAAGGCCGCCAAGCACGTCCGCGCGATCGCCGACGCTCTGAAGGATGACGGCGAGCTGATCCTCGCCACCGACCCGGACCGCGAGGGCGAGGCGATCTCCTGGCATCTGCTGGAGGCGCTGAGGAAGCGCCGGGCGGTGAAGGCCGACACCGACGTGCGGCGGGTGACCTTCAACGCCATCACCAAGGCCGCGGTCAGCAAGGCGATGGAGAACCCGCGCCAGATCGACGAGGATCTGGTGGAGGCGTATCTGGCGCGCCGGGCGCTGGACTATCTCGTCGGCTTCAACCTCTCGCCGGTGCTGTGGCGGAAGCTGCCGGGAGCGAAGAGCGCCGGGCGGGTGCAGTCGGTGGCGCTGCGCCTGATCGTCGAGCGCGAGATGGAGATCGAGGCGTTCCGGGCGCGCGAATACTGGAGCGTGCGCGCCGCCCTCGAGACGCCCCGCGGCGCGCGCTTCGAGGCGCGGCTGACCGACTATGCCGGGACCAAGGTGGAGCGATTCAGCTTCGAGACCGCCGAGCGCGCCGAGATGGCGGCGGCGGCGATCGCCTCCCGCGGGGACGGGCTGACGGTCGCCTCGGTCGAGGCGAAGCCGGGGACGCGCAATCCGGCGGCGCCCTTCATGACCTCGACCCTGCAGCAGGAGGCGAGCCGCAAGCTCGGCTTCGGGGCGCAGGCGACGATGCGCGCGGCGCAGCGGCTCTACGAGGCCGGGCGCATCACCTACATGCGGACCGACGGCATCGACATGGCGCCGGAGGCGGTGATGGCGGCGCGCGACGCCATCAAGGAGCGGTTCGGGGAGAGCTACGTCCCGAAGTCGCCGCGGATGTACAAGAACAAGGCGAAGAACGCGCAGGAGGCGCACGAGTGCATCCGGCCGACCGACATGCGGCTCGACGCCTCGCGCCTCTCGGACATGGGCTCGGACGAGCGGCGGCTCTACGATCTGATCTGGAAGCGCACGCTGGCCAGCCAGATGGAGGCGGCGCGGCTGGAGCGCACCACGGTCGAGATCCGCTCGGCCGACGGGGAGGTCGGGCTGCGCGCCACCGGGCAGGTCGTGGTGTTCGACGGCTTCCTGAAGATCTACGAGGAGGGGCGCGACGAGCCGGCCGAGGACGGCGACGACGCCCGCCTGCCGGCGCTGCACGAGGGCGAGGCGACGCGGCTCGCCGCCGGCGCGCTGGCCGAGGCGTTCGCCAAGCTGGCGCCGGAGGGCGCGACGCCGGCGACCGCGGGCGCGGTGGAGCGCCACGAGGCGGCCCGCCTCGCCGGTCAGGGCGCGGTGCTGGCGCAGCGGCATTTCACGCAGCCGCCGCCACGCTATACCGAGGCGACGCTGGTCAAGCGGATGGAGGAGCTGGGCATCGGCCGCCCCTCCACCTACGCCTCGATCATCGGCACGATCCAGAGCCGGGAATACGTCCGCAAGGACGGCCAGCGGCTGATCCCTGAGGACAAGGGTCGGCTGGTCACGCTGTTCCTCGCCAAGTTCTTCGAGCGCTACGTCTCCTACGACTTCACGGCGAAGCTGGAGGAGGAGCTCGACGTCGTCTCCGACGGCGGGCTCGACTGGAAGGCGCTGCTGGAGCGCTTCTGGCGCGACTTCAAGGCGGCGCTGGAGGACACGGCGGACCTGCGCATCGGCGAGGTGCTCGACACCCTCACCGACGTGATGGCGCCGCATCTGTTCCCGGAGGCCGGGGACGGCGGCGACCCGCGGCTCTGCCCGAACTGCGGGCTGGGGCGGCTCGGGCTGAAGACCGCGCGCTCGGGCGGCGCCTTCATCGGCTGCGACCGCTATCCCGAATGCCGCTACACCCGGCCGCTCGGCGGGGACGAGGAGGATGCGGACCTCGCGGGCGAGGGGCGCCTGCTGGGCCACGATCCCGAGAGCGGGCTGCCGGTGACGCTGAAGAAGGGGCCCTACGGGCTCTACGTCCAGCTCGGCGAGGAGAGCGAGGCCGGCAAGCCAAAGCGCGCCTCGCTGCCGAAGGGCACGGGGCCGGAGGCGATGGACCTGGCCAAGGCGCTGCGGCTGCTGTCGCTGCCGCGGCTGATCGGGGAGCGCGACGGCGGGGTCTACAAGGCCGGGATGGGGCGCTTCGGCCCCTATGTCGTCTACCAGGGGCCGAAGGCGGAGGGCGAGACGGCGAAGCCGAAGCCCGTCTACGCCAGTCTGAAGGACCCCGAAGACCTTTTCGAGATCGGCCTGAACCGCGCCGTCGACCTGATCGAGGCGAAGAAGGCCGGCGGCGGGCGCGGCGCGGCCGCGGCGCCGCTGCGGACGGTGGGCGAGCATCCCGACGGCGGCGAGATCACGCTGCACGACGGCAAGTACGGGCCTTACGTGAAGTGGGGCAAGGTCAACGCCACGCTGCCGAAGGAGCGCAAGCCCGAGGATCTGACGCTGGCGGAGGCGGTCGACCTCGTCAACGCCAAGGCCCCGAAGCGCAAGGCGCCGGCCAAGAAGGCGACGGGAGCGAAGAAGACGGCGGGGACGAAGGCGGCGGGGGAGGCGGCCCCGGCCGGCAAGGCGCGGAAGACGCCCGCCAAGACCGCGGGCGGGAGCCGCGCGGCGAAGGCGCCCGCCAAGGGCGGCGCGCGCAAGACCGCGACGAAGAAGAGCGGCGGCTAGGGCGCCGACGCCGCCCGCCCCGGCGTCCGCGGCCGGGGGGCCTCGGGGTCGACCGCCGGCCAGCCGTGGAAGGGCGGGGGGCACGAAGGGGGCGCCTTCCGGCGGACCCGCTCGCGTGCTAACGGCCGCGGCATGGATCGTGTCCCCGACAAGGGCGAACTCGCCGCCTTCATCCGCGAGAACCCGGACCGCGCCGGCAAGCGCGACATCGCGCGGGCCTTCGGCCTCAAGGGGGCCGAGCGCGCCGAGCTGCGCCGCCTGCTCGCGGAGCTGGAGGCCGAGGGCGAGATCGAGCGCCGCCCGCGCCGCCGCTACGCCGCGCCCGGCCATCTGCCGCCCGTCGCGGTGCTGGTGACCGGCGAGCCCGACGCCGACGGCGACCTCTTCGCCACCCCGCAGGACTGGGAGGGCGAGGGCGAGCCGCCGAAGGTGCGCATCCTGCCCGCGGGCCGCGGCGAGGCGCCCGGCCCCGGCGACCGGATCCTGACCCGCCTGACGGCGGTGCAGGGCGAGGACCACCACTACGTCGGCAAGGTCATCAAGCGCATCGGCGCCGGCCCGCGGCGGGCGCTCGGCGTGTTCCGCGCGCACAAGGACGCCGGGGGCGGACGTCTCGTGCCCGTCGCCAAGGGCGACATGAAGGAATGGCTGATCCCCGCCGGCGAGGAGGGCATGGCCAGGGACGGCGAGCTGGTTCAGGCCGAGAGCCTCGGCCCGCCGAAGCGCCGCGACCTCGCCCTGCCCCGCGCCCGGGTGGTGGAAGTGCTGGGCGACCCCGGCGCGCCGAAGGCGTTCTCGCTGATCGCGATCCACGAGCAGGGCATCCCCGACGCCTTCCCCGAGGAGGTGATCGAGGCGGCCGAGGCCTGCGAGCCCGTCACGAGCCTCAAGGGGCGCGAGGATCTGCGCCACCTGCCGCTGATCACCATCGACCCGGCCGACGCCCGCGATCATGACGACGCCGTCTGCGCCTTTCCGGACGAGGATCCGGAGAACCCGGACGGGCATGTGATCTGGGTCGCCATCGCCGACGTCGCCCATTACGTCCGGCCGGACTCCGTGCTGGACCGGGAGGCGCGGCGGCGCGGCAACTCCACCTATTTCCCCGACCGCGTGGTGCCGATGCTGCCGGAGAGGCTCTCGGCCGATCTCTGCTCGCTGGTGGCGGGGGAGGACCGGCCCTGCATCGCGCTGCGCGTGGTGCTCGGCCCGGACGGGGGCAAGCGCGGGCACACGTTCCACCGCGGGCTGATGCGCTCGCCCGCCTCGCTGACCTATCAGCAGGCGCAGGCGATCGCGGACCGGGCCGACACGGCGGAGGAGGCGGAGACCCCGGTCGAGAAGGCGGTGATGGACCTCTTCGAGGCCTATGACGCGCTGGCCGAGGCGCGGGACCGGCGCCAGCCGCTCGACCTCGACCTGCCGGAGCGGCGCATCGAGCTCTCCGACGCCGGGGAGGTGCTGTCGGTCGGCTTCCGCCAGCGGCTGGAGGCGCACAAGCTGATCGAGGTGTTCATGATCCTCGCCAACGTCTGCGCGGCGGAGACGCTGGAGGCGAAGGCGCGGCCGCTGCTGTATCGGGTGCACGAGGAGCCGGCGGAGGACAAGCTCGACGCGCTGCGCGAGACGGCGGAGAGCTGCGGGCTGGTCTTCGCCAAGGGCCAGGTGACGCGGCCGGAGCTGTTCAACCGGCTGCTGCACCAGGCGGCGGGGACGGACTTCGCGGAACTGATCAACCTCTCCGTGCTGCGGAGCCAGACCCAGGCCTATTACGCGCCGGAGAATCTCGGGCATTTCGGGCTGGCGCTGCGCGCCTACGCGCATTTCACCTCGCCGATCCGGCGCTATGCGGACCTCGTGGTGCACCGGGCGCTGATCGCGGCGCACAGGTGGGGGCCGGACCCCCGCCGCGACGGGCAGTCGCCGGAGGAGGCGGAGACGCTGAAGGAGACCGGCGAGCACATCTCCTTCACCGAGCGCCGTTCGATGACCGCCGAGCGGGACACCAACGACCGCTATCTCTCGGCCTATCTCAAGGACCGGGTGGGGGACGAGTTCGAGGGGCGCGTCTCGGGCGTCGCTCGCTTCGGGCTGTTCGTGAAGCTGGACGAGACGGGGGCGGACGGGCTGGTGCCGATCGCCTCTCTGGGCCGAGAGTGGTTCCGGCATGACGCCGACGCGCACACCCTGACCGGCGAGGAGTCCGGGCGGGTCATCGGCCTCGGCATGCACGCGACGGTGAAGCTGCAGGAGGCGGTGCCGGTGACGGGGGGCCTCCTGTTCGAACTGCTGGCGGTGGAGGGCGAGGCGCCGTCGCCGCGCCGCGGGCCGCGCCCGCCCGCCAAGGGCGCGCCGCGGCGCAAGCTGACCAAACACCGCAAGGCCGGCGCCAAGGCGGCGCGCAAGGCCAAGCGCCGGTGATAGTGGACGAATCGCGCCGCCGGCAGAGACAGTTACTTGGCGTGCGCATTCACGCGCGGAAAGTCACGACCCGCTGACGTCGCTGTTGAGATCTCGCCAGTAGGTCGGGTTTCGCCACCCCGCCGACCAAAAGGCCTCGATCGCCTCGGACAAGGCTTGCGGGCGGTCCTGAAACCTGGCGGCCAAGGCTTGAAACGCCTCGGCTTCAAGACCTTCCTCCCGCGTGGCGCCCGAAGTGGACAGTGGGCGCGACGAGAACAAATGCAGCGCAAACGCGTGCTCGTCTCCGAGATCGGCTCTAGGGCCGAACGTGAACCACTGGTCGATCCAGCGGCGGGACGGGGCTCCGAAGATGACTGCGTCGCCGAAATCGAATGCGACACGACGGAACAGACTCGCTAGCGCTCTCGTGTTCATAGCGACGAACAGGAAGATAGCCAGCCAAACCATGTCGAAGCGGATCGAAGACGCGGCTTGAGTGAGCAACCAAGCTAGGAAGACGGCTGTCGCAACCTCCGGCAGCTTGCGCATCAACCAGATTGGCAGGCGGAACGCGCCGAACACTGCGCCGATGATGATCGAGAGGATCGACAACCCCGATGCGGCCATCCGCGACCGCTTTCGGTGACCGGTGGCCCAGAGTTGGAAGAGCACCGCGTCTGCGCGGCGCCGAAGCTCCGGCGACTGTCGGCCAAGGCCGCTGTCCGAGAGAGCCTGGCGCAAGCCTTGATGGAAGGCTGCCATGGCGTTTCGAGGCTCAGTCCTCGACGGCGCGGATCAGCTTCTTGTCGAACACCCGGAGCACCTGGCGAAGGTCGTGGCCGCGCTTAAGGATGCGCCCGTCGAGGCCGATCACCGCGTACTGGCCCTGCTTCTGCGCGTTCTTCGGGCGCTTCTCGACCCGGTATAGCGGATGCTCCGCGGTGCGTCGGAACACCGAGAACACCGCCACGTCCTTGAGGAAGCTCATGCCGTAGTCGCGCCATTCGCCGGCGGCGACGAAGCGGCCGTAGACCGAGAGGATCGCCGAGAGCTCGCGCCGGTCGAAGGCGACGCGCTCGGGCGTCGCGGGCGTCTGAGGCCGGGCGGGATCGGCGGCGGCGGGGGTGGGGGGCACGACACGCAGCATCCTCCGAAGATGCGGCGGCCCCGACGCCTTGGCAAGGGCGGCGTCGCCGTTCCGCCGGGTGGGATGGTCGTTGCATCAAGCGGAACTCCGGCATAACCCGCGACGCAAGCCCGCACGTCAGGATCGCCCGAGGAGCCCCCGCATGTCCTTCCCCCGCGCCCGCGACTTCCACCTTCCCGGCCGCTCCGAGGTCATCGCCGCGAACGGGATGTGCGCAACCTCCCATCCCCTCGGCGCCAAGGTCGCGGTGGAGGTGCTGGAGGCCGGCGGCAACGCCGTCGACGCGGCTCTCGCCGGGGCCGTGACGCTGGGGATCTGCGAGCCGCAGATGACCGGCATCGGCGGCGACCTCTTCGCGCTGATCGCGCATCCCGACGGGCGGATCGAGGGGCTGAACGCCTCCGGCCGCGCCCCCGCCGCGCTGACCGCCGAGGCGATCCGCGCCGAAGGGCACGCCGTGATCCCGGCGGGCTCGGTCCATTCGGTGACCATCCCGACGGCGGTGGCCGGCATCCACGAGCTTGCGACGACGCGCGGGCGGATCGGCCTCGACCGGGTGCTGGCGCCGGCGATCCGCTACGCCGAGGAGGGCGTGCCGGTCGCGCCCCGCGTCGCCTTCGACTGGGGCGTGGCGGTCGGCGCGCTGAAGGGCGCGGCGCGGGAGCACTTCTCCTTCGGCGGGGCCGCCCCGGCGCCCGGCCGGATCTTCCGCGCGCCGGCGCAGGCCGAGGCGCTGCGGCGCATCGCGGCCGAAGGGCGCGACGGCTTCTACACGGGCGAGGTGATGGAGGACATGCTGGCCGCGCTGAACGCCCTCGGCGGGGTGCACACGGCCGAGGACTTCGCCGCGGCGAAGGCCGACTGGGTGGAGCCCGTCTCCGGAACCTATCGCGGCGCGGAGCTGATCGAGCTGCCGCCGAACGGCCACGGCGCCGCGGCCATCCTGATGGCCGGCATCATGGAGACCTTCGACCTCGCCGCGCTCGACCCCTTCGGGGCGGAGCGGGCGCATCTCGAGGCGGAGGCGGCCAAGCTCGCCTACGACGCGCGCGACCGGCTGGTCGCCGACCCGGACGTGGCGGGCGCCGACGAGCGGCTCGCCAAGCTCCTCTCGAAGGACTTCGCGGCGAAGCTCGCGGCGCTGATCGACCCGGAGCGGCCGATGGAGAGCGCCGCGAAGACGGCCGAGGCGGTGCACAAGGAGACGATCTACATCACCGTGGTCGACAAGGACCGGATGCAGGTCTCGCTGATCTACTCGATCTTCTCGAACTTCGGCTCGGGCCTCGCCTCCGACCGCTTCGGCGTCCTCTTCCACGACCGCGGTCGCGGCTTCACGCTGGCCGAAGGGCATCCGAACGAGGCCGCGGGCGGCAAGCGCCCGCTGCACACCATCATCCCCGGCCTGATCCGCGAGGGCGGCGAGGTCACGCGCTGCTTCGGCGTGATGGGCGGCCCCTACCAGCCGAACGGGCATGTGCGCGTGCTCTCCAACCTCGTCGATTACGGGATGGAGCCGCAGGCGGCGCTGGACGCCCCGCGCAGCTACGCGACCGAGGGCGTGCTGCGGGTCGAGCGCGGCTACGCGCCGGAGGTCCGCGAGGCGCTGGCCGGCATGGGCCACGCGGTGGAGGTGCCGGAGACCGCCATCGGCGGGGCGCAGATGATCACGATGGACCGGGAGATGGGGGTGCTGCGCGGCGCCTCCGACCCGCGCAAGGACGGCTGCGCCCTCGGCTATTGACCCCGGCGGGCGGGCGGGGCCTCATCGCGCCGCCCGCGACCCGCCGGAGATCCCCATGACCCGATCCGATCCCGTCTTCGACGGCCACAACGACATGCTCCTGAAGCTCTGGCGCGTGGCGCCGGAGGGGCGGGCGGAGACGCTGTTCGAGACGGGCGCCGGCGGACATCTGGACCTCCCGCGGCTGCGGGCGGGGAACATGGCGGCGGGCCTCTACGCGATGTTCGTCCCCTCCGCCGGGTTCGAGATGGCGACGGACGGGCCGGAGGGCTACGACGTGCCCCTGCCTGCCGCGATCCCGCAGGCGGAGGCGCTGCCGGTGGCGATCGGCCAGGCCGGCATCCTGATCGGGCTCGACCGCGCCGGGCTGCTGCGTCTCTGCCGCACGGCGGACGAGGCCGAGGCGGCCCGGCGGGACGGCGTGCCGGCCGCCTTCCTGCACCTCGAGGGCGCGGAGGCGATCGACGCCGAGTTCCGCGCGCTGGACGTGCTGCAGGCCGCGGGCCTCGTCTCGCTCGGCCCGGTCTGGTCGCGCCCGACGGCGTTCGGCCACGGCGTGCCGTTCCGCTTCCCCTCCGGCCCCGACACCGGGCCGGGGCTCACCGATCTCGGGCGGGAGCTGGTGCGCCAGTGCGACGCGCGGCGGATCATGCTGGATCTCTCCCACCTCAACGAGGCCGGGTTCTGGGACGTGGCGGAGCTCTCCGACCGGCCGCTGGTGGCGACGCATTCCAACGCGCACGCCCTGGTCCCGCACGCCCGCAACCTGACCGACCGCCAGCTCGACGCGATCCGCGAGCGCGGAGGCATGGTCGGCGTCAACCTCGCCACCGCCTTCCTGCGCGACGACGGACGGATGGACGATCTGGAGACGCTGGAGCCGGTGGTGCGCCAGTTCGCCTATCTGGTGGAGCGTCTGGGAGAGGACCGCGTCGGCCTCGGCTCGGACTTCGACGGGGCGCGCGTGCCCTCGCCGATCGGCGACGCCGGGGGGCTGCCCGCGCTTGCCGCGGCGCTGCGCGCGGCGGGGTTCGGCGAGGCGCTGGTCGGAAAGCTGCTGTGGGGGAACTGGATCGGCACGCTGCGCGCCGTGCAGGCCTGAACGCGGACGCGCGGCCGGCTGCGCGGCTTCAGTGCAGGCTCAGCGCGTCCACCTCGTACTGCCCGCCGTCGAGATCGCCGAACAGCTCCGGCACCTGCGGATGATCGACGGGCTCGCCCGTCTCGTCGGGCAGCAGGTTCTGCTCCGACACGTAGGCGTGATAATAACTCGTCTCGTTCTCCGCCAGCAGGTGGTAGAAAGGCTGGTCCTTGCGCGGGCGATGATCCTCCGGGATCGATTCCCACCATTCGTCGGTGTTGGAGAATTCCGGGTCCACGTCGAAGATCACCCCCCGGAACGGGTGTATCCGGTGGCGCACCACCTGCCCGATCGTGTATTTCGCCTGTCGATCGACGCTCGCCATCGCGACCTCCTTTGCAGCCACGAGAGGTAGTGCGGCGAAGGGTTCAAGTCCAGACGGCCCCCCAGGGGCGGAAGGGCCGCGGGGATCGCCGCCGCGGCCCCGGCGGCGTCCGGTCCCCGGGGCTTCCGCGGCGGCGCGAAATCGGGTAATCTCCGCCACATAACGAGCGGACCGAAGAACAAGGTCGAACAGGCATGAAGCGTGGCGTCCTCGCCGCGGCCTTCGGGCTCGCGGCCCTTGCGCTGGCGGGTTGCGCGAGCGACGCGCCGCCCCGCGACGTGGAAAACGCCTGCGCGATCTTCGACGAGCGTCCGCACTGGCGCCGCGCGGTCGCGGCGTCCGAGGCGAAATGGGGCGCCCCGGCGCATGTCCAGCTCGCCATCATCTGGCAGGAATCGCGCTTCCGGCGCGATGCGCGTCCGCCGCGGCGATACGCCTTGGGCTTCATTCCGGCGGGGCGCAAGAGCTCCGCCTACGGCTTTCCGCAGGCCATCGACGGCACCTGGGAGTGGTACCGCCAGGACAGCGGCAACGGCTGGGCCGACCGGGACGACTTCGAGGACGCCGCCGACTTCGTGGGCTGGTACATGGCCAAGACCCGCAGCGTGAACGGCGTCTCGATGGAGGACGCCTATCACCACTACATGAACTACCACGAGGGTCACGCCGGCTTCCGCCGCGGCGACTGGCGACGCAAGGCCTGGCTCGACCGGGTGGGGCGGGCGGTGCGGCGCAAGGCCGAAGACTACCGCCGCCACATGGAGGTCTGCGAGGTCTGAGAGACTCTCTGGTTGAGGTCCTTGCGGTCAAGCTGCTCCGTTTTCGGTCGGCCGCCGGCGGCTCGGTTTCGTTCCCGTGGGTCACGCGCTTCTCTTCGCGGTCGGCACGGGGCCGCCGCATGATGGGGTCAGGCGAGCGGAGCGTCCCGATCTGTTTCACGGCGTCGGCGGCCTCGGCCGCCGCGGTCGCGGCTCTCGACGGGATCGCGACGCCCCTCGTCCCCATGGGAACGTCTCGGTCGCGCGGTCGGGCGCGAAGGTCAGGGTCTCGTGCAGGTCTCCCTTACGGTTCGCGTTCGGGCGGCGGCGGGATCCGGGCCGAAGCGGAAGTCGGCCTCGTCGCGCCACATGCGGTGCAGGATGACGGCGAGCTTTCGCGCGCCCGCGACGCGGGCGCGGGCCATGCCGCGACGCTTCGCGACGGCCATGCCCCAGGCGCGCAGGCGCGACCCTTTCGTGCTTCGCACGAGCGGCGTGTGGGCGGCCTCATGGAGCGCGGTGCGGGCCAGTTCATCGCCGCAGCGGCCGATCCTGCGCTGGATGTCGGTCTCGCCGGACTGATGGCGCGCCCGGCGTCGGCCCGATCACCGCGCTCGCCTTCCGCGCCACCGTCGACGATCCGACCCGCTTCGCGAAGTCCCGCGCCGTCGGCGCCCATCTGGGCCTGACGCCGGCGCGCCATCAGTCCGGCGGCAGGTCGCGTCCTCGCGCGTGATGGCCAGGATCCGGCGCGTCGGAGCCTCCGGCTGCGCGCGCATCGTGCGCAGCACGGCCAGCAGGGGCGCCACGATCGCCATCACCGCCGCGTCGTCTCCGGCCAGCTCTCGCACACGCGCCTCGAACCGCGTCCGGGCCGGGCGGCCGAGCTTCAGGCCGGCTTCGCGCAGAACGGCGCGGACCACGTTCTCGAGCGAGCGCATCTCGTTGAGCAGGCTTCGCCGCGAACCCAGCAGCGAGCGCTGCAAGCGGGCCTGGCGCGACTTCACGTGAACCTGCCGGAACCAGCCCGTGCGCATGATCTGCGCCAAGGCGCGGGCGTCGTTTCCGTCAGTCTTGTTCGGCATGGTGTTCATCGCCGCATTCGCCGTCCGGGTCTCGATGCAGACCGCGGACCACCCGGCCTCGCGCAATCCGTCATGCAGCCGGGCCGCCAGAGAGCAGGCCTCAAGGCCGACCCTCTCCAGCGGCACGTCCGCCGCTTCCAGCGCCTGCGCCAGCGCCTCCGGCTCGCTGGGCGCGCGCAGCTCCCTCACGATGCCGCCCGCATCGTCGACGATGCGGATCGCGGTCTCTTCCAGCGACACGCCCAGCCCGGCATGGTGCTTCATGGCTGCTCCTCCTCGATGCTTGTGGCCGTCCAGCGCGGACCACGGTCGATCATCCCGGTTGGAGCAGCCACCCGCAGGCCGAGGGGGGAGACCCCAATGACCCCATCCGGCTCGACACTCAGTCGAACATGGCGACACCTTGCGAGGCGACGGATCCCTCCCGATCCCTTGCGAGCCTGCGGCGTGGTCCGAGCCACGCGAAGCTGCGCGCCACGACGCGGTGGCGAGGCAGGACATGGAGGCCCTTCGCGGCATCGGAACGCGTCACGACCTCGATCCCCCAGGCCCCGATCCGCTCGAGGGCGCCGCGCAGCCTCGGCCCTCGATGACCCCGTCGGCGCAGATCTGGACGTCACCGAGGACGAGGTCCGCGCGCGATGCTGCGACCGAAGCCGGTGTGGGACGAACTCTTCCCTGCCGACTGGAGTGCGCCCCTTCAGGCGGACCGGCTCAGGCGGCGGTTTTGGCAGGGGCGCGGGCGTGGCATGCGCCGATCGGATCGGCGGCTGACATCGAGCGGCCGCTTCTCCGTCGACGCCGATCGAAGCTCGGGCCTCCCTGCAGGGCGCCAAGGCGACGGGCGCCGAGGACGGCCGGGCCGGCCCGCC
>JAWLFJ010000160.1:0-7104 GCA_041685625.1 Paracoccaceae bacterium
AGGAAACGGACCGCCGCGGTCCGCGCGGCGAGGAAACGGACCGCCGCGGTCCGCGCGGCGAGGAAACGGACCGCCGCGGTCCGCGCGGCGAGGAAACGGCGTCGCATGGTCTCTCTCCTGTCGGGCGGCCGGGGCGTCTCCTGCGCCCTCTGCGTCGGGCCGAACGGTAAACGCAGCCCGCGCGCCCCGCCAAGTCTTTCGCGCGCCGCCCCTTGCGCCCCGTCGCGCGGCGAAGGAAGCTCTTCCGATGAGCGTTCCCTTGATCGAGCACTTCTTCTCCGCCCACTCCGCCTTCGCCTGGCTCGGCATCCGCCGGCTCGAGGCGGTCGCGCTGGAGCGCGGGCGGCGCATCCGCCACGTCCCGGTGCCGCTCGATCCGCTGATCGAGGCGGCGGGCGCCGTGCCCTTCCGCGCCCGCCCCCCCGGCCATGCGGCGCATTTCTTCGGCCGCGAGATCGCCCGCTGGTCCGAAATCCGCGGACGCCCCTGGATCGGCCGCACGCCGACGCATCACCACGCCGACTACCACCTCGCCAACCGCGTGCTGATCGCCGCCGAGATCGCCGGCCACGACCCCGGTCCGCTCGCCGCCGACATGCTGTCCGCGCATTGGGAGGCGGACGCCGACCTCTCCGACCGCGGAACCCTCTCCGGCCTGCTCGCCGCCCGCGGCCTGCCGGACCCGCTGATCGCCGCCGCCGACGCGCCGGAGGCCGTGCAACGCCACGACGCCAACCGCGACGAGGCGATCACGCGCTCCGTGTTCGGCTCGCCGACCTATTTCGTCGACGGCGACATGTTCTACGGCCAGGACCGGCTCGACCAGGTCGACCGCGCCTGCCTGCGCCCCTACGCGCCGACGCCGGGGATCTGAAGCGGGCACGCCCCGGCGCAAACCCGAAGCCCGCGCCTCGCCCCGCGCGCCGCCGCGCCTACGTCTCCGCCATGCCCCAGCCCACCCGACGCGCCGCGCTCGCCGGCCTCGCCGCCACGGCCCTCGTCGGTCCCGCCCGCGCCGCCGCCCCGCGCCCGGCGCCGGGAGGGCCGACCGCGCTCGACCCCGCGCGCCTCGCCGCCGCCGCCGACCGCGCCCGCGCCCTGCCTCAGCTGCGTTCCATGGCGATCGCGCGCGGCGGCGAGATCGCGCTCGCCGAGGCCTTCCGCGGCCCGCCCCCGGACCGTCCGGCGCCGATCAAGTCGGTCTCCAAGACGATCCACGCCGCCCTCGTCGGCTGCGCGCTGGACCGCGGCATCCTCCGCTCCCCCCGCCAGACCCTGGCGGAGACCGCACCCGCCCTGATCCCGCCCGGCGCCGATCCCCGCGTCGCGGCGCTGACGCTGGCGGACCTCCTCTCCATGCAGGCCGGGCTCGAGCGCACCTCCGGGCCGAACTACGGCCGCTGGGTCGAGAGCCGCGACTGGGTCGCCCACGCCCTCACCCGCCCCTTCACGGCCGTGCCCGGCGCGCGGATGCTCTACTCGACCGGCAGCTACCACGTCCTCGGCGCCGCGCTGGCCGAAGCGGCCGGCCGCTCCCTGCTCGCCCTCGCCCGCGACTGGCTCGGCGGGCCGCTGAACATCGAGATCCCGCCCTGGACCCGCGACCCCCAGGGCCGCTTCATGGGCGGCAACCAGATGGCGCTCTCCCCCCTCGCCCTGCTCCGCTTCGGCGAGGCGCACCGGACCGGCGGAACCCATGCCGGCCGGCGCGTCCTCTCCGAAGGCTGGATCGAGGCCGCCTGGACCCCTCGCACGCGCTCCCCCTGGTCCGGCGACGCCTACGGCTGGGGATGGTTCCTGCGCGAGGCGGCGGGCCGCCCCGTCGCCTACGCCCGCGGCTACGGCGGACAGTTCCTCTGGGTGGCGCCGAGCCTCGGGCTGACCGTCGCGGTAACCTCCGATCCGACGCGCCCCGCCCGCAGCGAGGGCTACGCCGGCGCGCTCCAACGTCTTCTCGAGGATGCGATCCTCCCCGCCGCCGAGGCCGCCTGACCGGCGCCGAGGACCTCCCCGAACGCGCCGGCAACGCGCCCGACGCGAAAGCGCCGCCCAGAGGGGCGGCGCTCAGGCGTCTCAGGTCGCGGAGCCGCTCAGTAGGGGCAGGACGAATCCGCCATGTAGTCGTGCACCACGGTCTCGCCGGACTTGATCCGCTCGGCCGCCGCCTCGACCGCGGCGAGCATCTCCTCGTCCACCAGGTCGCCGTTGTCGGCGTCCATCGCGTATCCGACGCCGCCCTCCGCGAGGCCCAGCACCGCGAAGCCCGTCGACCAGTCGTCGTTCGCGACGTCCTCGAAGGCTTCGTAGACGGCCACGTCCACCCGCTTGAGCATCGAGGTCAGCACGTGCCCCGGCGCCAGCGCGTTCTGGTTGGAATCGACGCCTATCGCCAGCTTGCCCGCGTCCGCCGCCGCCTGGATCACGCCGATCCCGGTGCCGCCCGCGGCGTGGTAGATCACGTCCGCGCCCTGGCCGATCTGGCTCTTGGCGATCTCGCCGCCGCGCACCGGGTCGGTCCAGGCCGCGCCGGTGTCGCCCGTCATCTGCGCCAGCACCTCGGCCTCCGGGTCCACCGACTTCACGCCGCCGACATAGCCGCACTGGAACCGGCGGATCAGCGGAATGTCCATGCCGCCCACGAAGCCGACCGTCCCCGTCTCGGACGCCATCGCCGCCATCACCCCGACGAGATAGGAGCCCTCGTGCTCCTTGAACAGGATCGAGCGCACGTTGGGCAGGTCCACCACCATGTCGACGATGGCGAAGTTCACGTCCGGAAACTCCTGCGCCACCTTCTCGACCGCCGCCGCCTGGCTGAAGCCGATGGCGACGACGGGGTCGTAGCCGCGCTGCGCGAAGCGCCTCAGCGCCTGCTCGCGCTGGGCGTCGTTCTGGATCTCGAAATCGGCGTAGTCGATCCCGGTGTCCGTCTTGAAGCGCTCCGCCCCGGCATGGGCCGCCTCGTTGAAGGATTTGTCGAACTTGCCGCCGAGGTCGTAGACCAACGCCGGCCTCGCTTCGGCCCAGGCGGCCGAAGCCGCCATCGCGGTCGCCGCAACTGCAGCGAGAAGGGTGCGCATCATCTCTCGGTGTTCCCTGTGCTCCGGCGGGCCCGGCGGCCCGCGCGTGACGTGATCGGATCGGATCCGCCGCCGGTCAGGGCGCGGCCGGAGGCGATCCGTCGCCGGTTCCCCGTTCGGTCGCGACCCTGCCGCGGCGCCCGGTCACGCCCCGACGATACAGCGTCGAGGGCCGCACGCCCAGCATCGCCGCAGCCCGCCGGACCGAGCCGCCGCAGCGCGCCAAGGTCGCCTCGATCAGCGCCGTCTCGACCTCGGCGAGCGTCGCGCCCACCAGCGGCCCTACCCGCGCCGCCAGCGGCCCCTTCGACCCGAAGAGGCCCTCGTCCCACGGCGCCCCACCGGATCCACGGACGGGATCCGTCGCCGGACCCGCCGCACCGGCCCTCGCGCCGGCCGGGCGCGAGGTGGCGGCCGCGCCGGCCAGAACCGCCGCCGGAAGCGCCGAAGGATCGGTTCGCCCCGCCCGGCGCAGCGCGCGCGCCGTCTCCAGGAGTTCCGGCAGGTTTCCCGGCCAGTCGTGCCCACGGATCGCCCGCGCCGTCTCCGCGGGCAGCGGCCCGAGGCCCGCCTCCCGCTCCGCGATGACCTCCGCGTCGGTCGCCCGCACCCTCAGCGGCGGCAGGACCACCTCCGCCACGCCCAGCATCCGGCGCAACTCGTCGCGGAGGCGCCCCTCGCGCATCTCGACGTCCGGATCCTGCCGCGTCGTGCAGATCACCCGCGGCGGCGTCGCCTCCGGGTCCGCCGCGCCGGCCCGCATCAGGCGCAGCAGCCGGCTCTGCAGCAGCACGTTCAGCGCGCAGACCTCGTGCAGCAGCAGCGTGCCCGGTCCCTCGGCCACGCCCTCGGGACCGAACAGCGCGTCGTCCTGCGCCTCGGACCCCAACGCGGCGCAGTCCACCTCGCGCAACGGCCCCGGCCGCGGCGCGAGCCGGGACAGAGCGTCCGCCGCCAGGCGCTTTCCGGTTCCGGTCTCCCCGCGAAGCAGCACCGGGCAGAGGGCCGGCCCCAGCCGCCGCAGCGACGCGCGGACCGCCGCCATGGCTTCCGACGGCCCGGAGAGCGCCGCCTCCGGCCCCGGTTCGGCGTCCGACGGCTCCGGCCCGGCCGCCGCCAGCGCCAGGGCGTTGCGCGCGACCGCCCGCACACGATCGGGCGGTGCGCTCCGCGGCAGATGGTCGAAGGCGCCCACCCGCATCGCCGTCGCCGCGAGGCCCGAGCCGCCTTCCGGCCAGACCGCCACGATCCGCGCCGCCCGCCGCTCCGCCGTCAGCGCCGCGATCAGCCGCAGCATCCGCGCCGGCGCCACGCCCAGATCCGCCAGCACCACCGGCACGGCCTCGCGCCGCGCGCGGCGCAGCGTCTCCGCCTCGTCGCGGAGCACGGAGACCGGCAGCCCGGCCTCGGTCAAGGCCGCGCGGCAGGGCTGCGCCGCGCCGGGCGCGAAGGCGGCGACGAGGACGCTGGCCTCGTCCGCCGCCGCGCTCGCCGTTCCGCTCAGAAGAACGCCTGCAGCCCGGTCTGCGCCCGCCCGAGGATCAGGGCGTGCACGTCATGGGTGCCCTCGTAGGTGTTCACCGTCTCGAGGTTCTGGGCGTGGCGCATGACGTGGTACTCGGCCATGATGCCGTTGCCGCCGTGCATGTCCCGCGCCATCCGCGCGACGTCCAGCGCCTTGCCGCAGTTGTTGCGCTTGACGACGGAGATGACCTCCGGCGCGGCGACGCCCTCGTCCAGCATCCGCCCCGTGCGGAGCGAGCCCTGCAGCCCGAGCGCGATGTCGGTCTGCATGTCCGCCAGCTTCTTCTGCCAGAGCTGCGTCTGCGCCAGCGGCCGGCCGAACTGCCGCCGGTCGAGGCCGTACTGCCGCGCCCGGTGCCAGCAGTCCTCCGCCGCGCCCATCACGCCCCAGGAGATGCCGTAGCGCGCCCGGTTGAGACAGCCGAACGGGCCCTTCAGCCCCTCGACGTTCGGCAGCAGCGCGTCCTCGCCGACCTCGACGCCGTCCATCGCGATCTCGCCGGTGACCGAGGCGCGGAGCGAGAGCTTGCCGCCGATCTTCGGCGCGGAGAGCCCCTTCATGCCCTTCTCGAGCACGAAGCCCCGGATCTTGCCGTCATGCGCGTCCGACTTCGCCCAGATCACGAACACGTCCGCGATCGGCGAGTTGGAGATCCACATCTTCGCGCCGGTGATGCGGTAGCCGTCCGCCGTCTTCTCGGCCCGCGTCTTCATGCCGCCGGGGTCCGAGCCCGCCTCGGGCTCGGTCAGCCCGAAGCAGCCGATCCACTCGCCGCTCGCCAGTTTCGGCAGGTACTTCTCGCGCTGCGCCTCCGAGCCGTAGGCGTGGATCGGATGCATCACGAGGCTCGACTGCACCGACATCATCGAGCGGTAGCCCGAGTCGATCCGCTCCACCTCGCGCGCCACGAGCCCGTAGGTGACGTAGCCGGCGCCGAGGCCGCCGTACTGCTCGGGGATGGTGACGCCGAGCAGGCCCATCTCCCCCATCTCGCGGAAGATCTCCGGCTCCACCGTCTCGTTCAGGTAGGCGTCCGTCACCCTCGGCAGGAGCTTGCCCTGCGCGTAGGCTCGGGCGCTCTCCATCACCATCCGCTCGTCCTCGGTCAGCTGGTCGACCAGCCGGAACGGGTCCTGCCAGTCGAAGGCGGCCATCGCCTCGACCTTGCCGGCGCCGATCTGCTTGTTCATCGCGTCCTCCGATCTCCGCGCCGGCGCGGCCCAGCCGCGGGTCGGCGCGCACATGTCTCCCGACGCAACCTACGCCTCCCGCGCCCATGAGGCAAAGGCCGCGCCCGTCGCAGGCCCCGGCGCCGCCCCCACGCCGCGCGAGGTCGCGAACGGGCCGGCGCCCGGCGCCGCCCGCCGGCATGCTCGCCCGCGACCCGCCCGAAGGAGACGCCATGCCCGACCGCCTCGCCGAGACGCTCGCCCGCCGCCCCTGGCTGCTCGCCGACGGCGCCACCGGCACCAACCTCTTCGCCCTCGGCCTCGAGCACGGCGAGGCGCCGGAGCGCTGGAACCTCGACCACCCCGAGAAGGTCCGCGCCCACCACCGCAGCTTCCTCGAGGCCGGCTCCGACATCGTGCTGACGAACACGTTCGGCGGCGCCGCGAACCGCCTGAAGCTGCACGGGCTCGAGAGCCGCGTGCGCGAGATCAACGCCGCCGCCGCCCGGCTCCTGCGCGAGGAGATCGCCGCCGCCGGCCGCGACGCCCTCTGCGCCGGCGACGTCGGCCCGACCGGCGATCTGATGCAGCCCGTCGGGCCCCTCTCCCACGCCGACGCGGTCGCGGCCTTCGCAGAGCAGATGACCGGCCTCGCCGAAGGCGGCGCCGACCTGATCTGGATCGAGACGCTGAGTTCGGAGGCGGAGCTCGGCGCCGCGCTCGAGGCCGCCGGCGGCACGGGCCTGCCCGTCGTCGCGACCCTCAGCTTCGACACCAACGGGCGCACCATGATGGGCGTCACCCCGACACGCCTCGCGGAGATCGTCCACGCCGCGCCACATCCGCCCGCCGCCTGGGGCGGCAACTGCGGCACCGGCGCGCCGGACCTCCTGATCGGCCTCCTCTCGGCCGTGGCCGCGATCCGACCGGGCGACGTGCTCGTGGCGAAGGCCAATTGCGGCATCCCCGAATGGGCCGGGGGAGAGATCCGCTATTCGGGGACCGAGGCGCTGATGGCCGACTACGCCGTGCTCGCCCGCGACCTCGGCGCGCGGATCATCGGCGGCTGCTGCGGCACGCGGCCCGCCCACGTCGCCGCCATGCGCCGGGCGCTGGAGACGACGCCGCCCGGCCCCAGACCGACCGCCGAGGCGATCACCGCCCGCCTCGGCCCGTGCACCGGAAGCACGGCGGACCTGCTCGCCGCGCCCGCCACCGCGCCGAGCCTCCGGCCCCGGCGCCGCCGCGGCGCCGCCTGAGCCCGACCCCGGCGGAGGGCTCCCGCCCCGCGGGCGTCTCCCTTCCGGGAGACGCCGCGAGGTTGGGCCGG
>JAWLFJ010000161.1:0-7099 GCA_041685625.1 Paracoccaceae bacterium
GGCCCGCCCGCCCTCCCCCGCCCGCGACGGCGCGGGGCCGGACCTCGACCCGGTCGAGGCGGTGGTGGCGGCGCATCGGCGGCTGACGCATCCCGAGGCGATGGGCACGCTGTTCAAGGTGCTGGCGCTGACCGGGCCGGACTCGCCGCGGCCGCCGGGCGTGTGAGCTTGACGCCGGTCCGGCGCGGGGCGAGCGTCGGGGCCGGGGAGGGAGAGCGACGATGGTCGAGGCGTTGACGGCGCCGGCGCTGAAGGGCGTCCGGCATGCGTTCTTCACGCGGCGGGGCGGCGTCTCCTCCGGCGTCTGGGAGTCGCTGAACTGCGGGCCGGGCTCGGACGACGATCCGGCGGCGGTGGCGGAGAACCGGCGGCGAGTGGCGGAGGCGATGGGCGCGCCGCTCGTCACGCTCCGGCAGGTGCATTCCGCCGAGGCGGTGGTCGCGGAGCCCTGGGAGACCGGGCCGCGGGCGGATGCGGTGGTGACGGACCGGCCGGGGCTGGCGCTCTGCGTGCTCAGCGCGGACTGTGTTCCGGTATTGTTCCATGACCCCGAGGCGCGGGTGATCGGCGCCGCGCATGCCGGCTGGCGGGGCGCGCTCGGCGGCGTGCTCGAGGCGACGCTCGGCGCGATGGAGGGGCTCGGCGCGCGGCGGGACCGGGTGAGGGCCGCGCTCGGACCCTGCATCAGCCAGGCGCATTACGAGGTGGGGGAGGCGTTTCTCGAGGACTTCATGGCGGAGGATCCGGAGGCCGGGCGCTTCTTCGCCGGCGGGCCGAACGGGCGGCCGATGTTCGACCTGCCGGGCTGGTGCCTCGCCCGGCTGCGGGCGGAGGGGGTGGAGGCCGAATGGATCGGGCGCTGCACCTATGCCGATCCGGGGCGGTTCTTCTCGCACCGCCGGATGCGCCACGGGGGCGGGGCGGATTACGGGCGGCTCGCCTCCGCCATCGTTCTGGAGGGGTGAATGCTGCATTTCTCGGACGCGGAGTTCGCGGAGCGGGCGCGCCGGGTGCGCGCGGCGATGGCGGCGCGCGACCTCGACGGGCTGCTCCTGTTCGCGCCCGAGGCGCAGTACTGGCTGACCGGCTACGACACCTTCGGCTGGTGCTTCTTCCAATGCCTCGTGGTGACGCCGGAGCGGATGGCGCTGCTCACCCGCTCCGCCGATCTGAGGCAGGCGCGGCTGACCTCGAACCTCGAGGACGTCCGGATCTGGGTGGATCGGGAGGGCACGGACCCGACGGCGGATCTGAAGGACCTGCTGGCGGCGTTCGGGCTCGCGGGCGGGCGCGTCGGCTGGGAGACGGACACGCAGGGGCTGACCGCCTGGAACGGCGCGCGGGTGAAGGCGCGCCTCGACGGCTGGTGCAGGCTGGTCGAGGCCTCGGAGATCATGCCCGACCTGCGGCTGACGAAGTCGGCGGAGGAGATCGCCTACGTCCGCGAGGCGGCGGAGATGGCCGACGCCGCCTGGTGGGCGGGGCTCGAGGCGATCCGGCCCGGCGCGCATGAGGGCGACGTGCTGGCCGCGATGCAGGGCGAGGTGTTCCGGCGCGGCGGCGACTACGCCGGCAACGAGTTCGTCGTGGGCGGCGGCGAGGCGGCGCTGCTCTGCCGCTACCAGTCGGGGCGCCGGCCCTTCGGCGCCGAGGACCAGGTGACGCTGGAATGGGCCGGGACGGCGAAGCGCTATCACGCGGCGCTGATGCGGACGGTGCCGATCGGGCGCGCGAGGCCGGCGCACCGGGCGCTGTTCGACGCGGGCGTCGAGGCGCTGCTGGCCTGCGAGGACGCGATGCGGCCCGGGCGGCCGATGGGCGAGGTGTTCGACGCCCACGCCCGGACGCTGGACGCGGCGGGCTTCGGCGCGGCCCGGCTCAACGCCTGCGGCTACGCCCTCGGCCCGAGCTATCCGCCGGTCTGGATGGAGCGGCCCATGTTCTACGAGGGGGCCGCGACGGTCATGGGCGAGGGGATGGTGTTCTTCCTGCACATGATATTGATGGACGACGCCTCCGGCTGCGCGATGTGCGTCGGGCGCACGAGCCTGGTGGGGCCCGGCGGGGCGGAGCCGCTCTCGGCGCTGCCGCTGGAACTGACGGTGGTCTGAGGGCAGGCTTCGAGAAGGAACGAGGGGAGGCGGCGATGTCGGAGCGGCGACGGGATCATGCGGCGGCGCGGGAGAGTTTCGATCTCGGCGCGCTGGACGCGCTGTTCGAAGGCGATTTCGAGTCGGGACTCAACGTCTGCGTGGAGTGCTGCGACCGCCATCCGGAGGGCGACACGGCCCTCGACTGGATCGCGGCCGACGGCGCCCGCGGATCGATGACCTTCGGCGAGCTGAAGCGCGCCTCGGCCCGCTTCGCGAACCTGCTGGCGGCCGAGGGCGTCGGGCCGGGCGACCGTGTGGCGGGGCTGCTGCCGCGCACGCCGGAGCTTCTGACGGTGATCATGGGGACGCTCAGGGCCGGCGCGGTCTATCAGCCGCTGTTCACGGCGTTCGGGCCGAAGGCGATCGGCCAGCGGCTCTCGGGCTCCGGCGCGAAGCTGGTGGTGACCGACGCCGCCAACCGCCCCAAGCTGGACGAGGTCGAGGCGCCGCCGCGGATCGTGACGGTGGGCGGCGCCGGGTCCGGCGATCTCTCCTACGCCGAGGCGATGGCGGCTCAGGACGAGACGTTCGAGCCGGTGACGCTGCGGGGCGAAGACCTCTTCCTGATGATGTTCACCAGCGGCACCACCGGCCCGCCGAAGGGCGTCGGCGTGCCGCTGACCGCGCTCCGGGCGATCCGAAGCTACATGACGGAGGGGCTGGACCTGCGCCCGGAGGACGGCTTCTGGAACATCGCGGATCCGGGCTGGGCCTACGGGCTCTACTACGCCGTGATCGGGCCGCTGCTGCTGGGGCACGCGACGCGGTTCGTGGAGGGCCCCTTCTCGGTCGAGGGGACGTTGGCGGCGATCGACGCGCTCGGGGTCACCAACTTCGCGGCGGCGCCGACGGTCTACCGGATGATCATCGCCGCGGGCGGCGAGGCGCCGGCGGCGCTGCGGGGGCGGCTGCGCGTCGCCTCGAGCGCCGGCGAGCCGCTCAACGCCGAGGTGATCCGCTGGTTCGACGAGACGCTCGACTGCCCGCTGATGGATCACTACGGCCAGACCGAGGTGGGCATGGTGCTGATGAACCACCACGGGCTGAGCCACGACGTGCGCCCCGGCAGCGCCGGGCGGCCGATGCCGGGCTTTTCGCTGAGGGTCGTGGACGCGGAGGGCCGGCCGGTCCCGGACGGCGAACCGGGGATCCTCGCGGTGGAGCGTTCGACCTCGCCGCTGTTCTTCTTTCCGGGCTATCTGGGGCGCGAGGGCGAGGACTGGGTCGGCGACCTCTATCTCACCGGCGACACGGTCGAGCGGCATGCCGAAGGGGATTACAGCTTCGTCGGCCGGTCGGACGACCTGATCTCCTCGGCCGGCTACCGCATCGGACCGTTCGACGTGGAGAGCAGCCTGATCGAGCACGAGGCGGTGCTGGAGAGCGCCGTCGTCGGCAAGCCGGACGCGGAACGGGGCCACATCGTCAAGGCGTTCGTGGTGCTGCGAGGCGGGGCCGAGGGCTCGGAGGCGTTGGCGGACGCGCTGAAGGCGCATGTGCGCCGCCGGCTCGGCGCCCACGCCTATCCGCGGGAGATCGCGTTCGTCGAGGCGCTGCCGAAGACGCCGAGCGGCAAGATCCAGCGCTTCATGCTGCGCGAGGAGGCGTGACGCTCAGCTCGCCTCGGCCCGGGCCTCCATCACGTCGAAGGGGACGCCGGGCTGCCACTTGGTCTCCCGGATCACGAGGGAGGTCTTGACGCCGGCGACGTTGGGGGCGGCGACGAGCTCCTCGGTCAGGAAGCGCTGGAAGGTGGAGAGGTCGGGAGCGAGGCATTTGAGGATGAAGTCGATCTCGCCGTTCAGCATGTGGCACTCTCGCACGAGCGGCCAGGCGCGGGCGCGCTCCTCGAAGTCGCGGAGCGCGGCCTCGGACTGGCTGGTGAGCGAGACCATCGCGAAGACGCCGACCTCGAAGGCGAGGGCGCGGGCGTCGACGCGGGCGTGGTAGCCCTCGATGAGGCCGGCCTCCTCCAGCGCGCGGACCCGGCGCAGGCAGGGCGGCGCGGAGATGCCGACGCGGCGCGAGAGCTCCACGTTGGTCATGCGGCCGTCGGCCTGAAGCTCGGCGAGGATGTGGCGGTCGATGGGGTCGAGCTTGGCGGCGGACATCGGCGATCCTCGGGGCCGCGGAGCGCGGCGTTGCGGGAGTTGTGCGCAGATATGCAATAATGTTGCGCGAGTGCGCAAGATTCGGAAACTGGGGTTCCGCGGGATGGCGCCGTGAAAGGTCCGGTCTGGCTGGTGACCGACGGGCGGGCCGGGAACCTGAACCCGGCGAGGGCCTTGGCGCGCGGTCTCGAAGGCGAGGGCTGGGGTCCGGCGGAGGTGCGGACGATCCGCCTGAAGCGTTGGGCGGGGGCCGTGCCGGGCGAACTCTGGCCGCTGGCCCCGTGGCGTGCCGCAGGCTGGCCCTTCGCGGCGTTGGCGGAGGGGGATCTCGCCCCGCCTTGGCCGGCTCTGGCGGTGACGGCGGGACGGCGCAGCGCCCCCTTCGGCGCGGCGCTTCGGGCGCTTTCCGGCGGGCGGACGCGGGCGGTGGCGATCCTCCGGCCGGGGCTCTCGCCGGCCCGGTTCGACGCGGTGGTGACGCCCTCGCACGATCGGCTTCGCGGGGCGAACGTGGTCGAGACGCTGGGCTCGCTCTCCGTCGTGACGCCGGAGGGGGCGGCGGAGGCGGGGCGGGCCTCGGCGCCGCGGCTCGCCCCTGCCGAGGGGCCGCGGGCGGCGGTGCTGATCGGCGGGCCGAGCCGGGCGGCGCGCTGGCGCGAGGCGGACGGGCGGCGGCTGGTGGCGGGGATCGCGGCGCTGGCGCGGGAGGCGGGGGTTCTGGTGACGGGCTCCCGCCGGACGCCGGCGGGGCTCCTGGACGCGGTGCGGGCGGCGGCGACCTCGGCCTGGGTCTGGGACGGCGCGGGGCCGAATCCCTATCCGGGGATGCTGGGGCTGGCGCAGGCGGCGGTGGTGACGGCGGATTCGGTGAACATGGCGTCGGAGGCGGCCTCGGCCGGGGTGCCGGTGCTGGTCGCGGAGGTCTCGGGGCTTTCGCCCAAGCTGCGGCGGTTCCATGCGGATCTGGCGGCGGCGGGGGCCTCGCGGCCCTTCGCGGGGCGGCTCGAGCGCTGGGACGTGACGCCGCTCAGGGAGGCGGAGCGGGTGGCGGGGGTGCTGGCCCGCGACTATCTTGGGGCGGTTCGGGATGGAGGAAGCGATGGCTGAGCGGCGGGTGAAGGTTCTCATCATCGGGTCGGGGCCGGCGGGCTACACGGCGGCGGTCTATGCGAGCCGGGCGATGCTGGAGCCGGTGCTGGTGCAGGGGATCCAGCCGGGCGGGCAGCTCACCATCACCACGGAGGTGGAGAACTGGCCCGGCGACACCGAGGTGCAGGGGCCGGATCTGATGGTCCGGATGGAGGCGCACGCGAAGGCGGTGGGGACGGAGATCGTCTCGGACATCGTGACCTCGCTGGATCTGTCGGAGCGGCCGTTCCGGGCGACGTGCGATTCGGGAGAGACGTTCCTCGCCGAGGCGGTGATCCTGGCGACGGGGGCGCAGGCGCGGTGGCTGGGGCTCGAGTCCGAGGAGCGGTTCAAGGGCTTCGGCGTCTCGGCCTGCGCGACCTGCGACGGGTTCTTCTATCGGGGGCGGCGGGTCGCGGTGATCGGGGGCGGGAACACGGCGGTCGAGGAGGCGCTGTTCCTCACCAACTTCGCGGAGAAGGTGTTCGTGGTGCATCGGCGGGACGAGTTCCGGGCCGAGAAGATCCTTCAGAAGCGGCTGTTCGCCAATCCCAAGGTCGAGGTGATCTGGGACCACGTCCTCGACGAGGTGGTGGGCGAGAGCGATCCGAAGGGCGTGACCGGGGCGCGGATCCGGCATGTGGCGACGGGGGAGGAGCGGGTGCTGGACGTCGCGGGGGTGTTCGTCGCGATCGGGCACTCGCCGGCCTCGGAGCTGGTGTCGGATCAGCTCGAGATGCATCACGGCGGCTATGTCTGGGTGCGGCCGGGGACGGCGGAGACCAGCGTGCCGGGGGTGTTCGCGGCGGGGGACGTGACGGATCACGTCTATCGCCAGGCGGTCACCTCGGCCGGGATGGGCTGCATGGCGGCGCTGGAGGCGGAGCGGTTCTTGGCGGAGCAGGGGGCGGACGCGGCGCTCGCGGCCGAGTGAATCGGTCCCGCATCGGTGCGGGAATCGTGCATACGGCGTGCTGCGCGCGTCAGCCAAACGTCATGCATTCGTCGGACTCCTGTCGGACTCCTGTCGGACTCCGAGCGGACTCGGGTCGGACTCCGGTCATCCTTTGGTGCGGCGCGCGTCATGCCTTCGTGCGGGCGCCGTCGGACGCCCCTGTGCCGGAACGGGGCAGGGCTTCGGTGGGGTCTCGCGGTGCGGGGGCGCGGGAGGGTAGGGGTGTGGGGTTGATGGGAGGTTGATGGGGGAAGGCGCTGTGATTTCGTCGGAGCGGTGCATCGAGATGCACTCTGCTCACCCTAGATAGAATTGATTGCGAGTCGCGCTTGCCTCTGATTGAGTTTGGTTAACAAGGGTTGGGCGGTGGCCTTAGCGCACAGGCCAGTTTGTGGAGGCTTGGAATGAAGTTCGCAAAGGAAGATTACTTCTGGACGATCCGGCACATCGTAAAGCATGGCGATACTGATATTTTTCCATTTCCGATTGAGTTAAAATTCCTCGACGATAAATCTGAAGAAATATCCGAGGAGCTGTCTAAATTAGATGTATCAAATTATAGTCCTATGTCCTACATTGAATCCCTCGCACCAAAAAGTCGATTTGGATTTAGGCTTGCCCATCAGATTTTCCCAATTGATCTAGTGATATTTACTACGATGATCCGATCAGTCGGCAACTCGCAAAAGATGCAGCCGTCTTCTCGTTGCTCGTAGAGCTGGCTGATCCCCCGGAAGTCGGTGTCGTCCCGA
>JAWLFJ010000162.1:0-7034 GCA_041685625.1 Paracoccaceae bacterium
ATTCGCCCATGCCGAAACCTCCGAAGTGCCGGGCAAAACCTCAGCCGACCGGCGCAGCGGGTGAAGGGGCAAAGTCCATGGGCCCTGCGGCTCGCTTACCGCGGAGCGGCTACATCCCGAGGAGCGGACAATGCCGACGCCCCTCACGTGCCTGGCGCCGATTTCGCAACGAGGCGAGCGGCAGCGGCGAGAACGACCGAACCTGGCATGCGCGCGCCGCTCGCGTTCCGCCGTACCTCCTGGTCTCGTGCCGGAACAAGTTGTTCGGCCGTCGGCGCCGGCGGCGCGGGGTCCGCCGCTCCGCTCGCCATCGGATGCAGCAACAGGTCTGCGAAGGCCTGATCGGGCAGTCGTGCCACCTTGTCCACCGTGGCATGGATCGGGAGCAACTCTTCCTCCAGGAGCGCTCCGTTGAGATCCTGCCAGCGGAGCTGGTATACTGCCAGCATTCCCTCGATGCCGGCCCCCAATGCCTCCGCGTAGAGGCCATCGAAGTTTCGTCGGTCTCGAGCAAGTTCGGCCAGCCTCCGCACAAACGGGGCGTCGAAATCCAGCGGCGCCACGTCCGGCAGGCGACGCGCAAGCGCGGGATCTGCTGTCGCGCGAACGACTTGGCGTTTCCGGAACTCCGGAAAGCGGCCGATAATCGCCTCGGGCAGTTCTATTTCCAGAACGCGACCCCCGTGAAGCCGCGCCCGAAGCCTCGCGCCGAGATGGGGCAGCATTCCCTCCACGAAGCCGAGCATGTGCCGCGCGTCGAACCCGGCGGCGACATGGCCCTGATGGGCATCCGCGAACTGCAGAATCTCCTCCTGGATGGCCTGCGCCTTCTTCGCGTCCTCGATGGCGGCGTCGAGCTCCACGCCCGTCAGCTCGATCCTCATGGAGCGGGAGCGCTCCAGAATCGCCTCCATGTCGATGTTGCTGAGCAGTTCGCCGAGGATCTCGGCCTCCAACGCGTCGCGCGACTCCGTGGCGACCGAGGCCATGTCGCGAGCGATGGTTTCGACCCGATCCAGCATCAGCGCGATGGTCTTGTTGTCGAAGCCGTCATCCGCCTGAAGGTTGAAGACCTGCACCCGCTTCTCCTGACCGTAGCGGTAGAGTCGGCCGATGCGCTGTACCAAGCGGGAGGGATTCCAAGGTAGATCGTAGTTGGCCATCAGATGGCAGCTTCGCTGCAAGTTGAGGCCCTCGCCTCCGGCCTCGGTCGAGATCAGCACCCTCGCTTCGCGGGCGTCGAAGCGCCTCACATGCTCCATCTTGTCGTCGAGTGACATGGAGCCGTTGATCAGCGCCGGCTCCCCGATCTGTGGCAAGGCACGCTTCAGCGTCTCCGCAAGGTAGCGCTGCGTGGCGCGATATTCCGAGAAGATCAGCAGGTTCTCACCGCTTGCGATCACGGGCGTCACGATCTCCTCGACGAAGCGCCTCATTTTTTCGTCGGCAGGCCGCGCTTGGCGAGCCAAGGCGATCAGGCGAGTGAGCTGCTCGGCCTCCTCCGCGAAGAAGGCCGGGCTCGACAGGGCCGCCGTCTCCTCGAGCAGGTCGTCGCCCTCGAAATCCTCTGCGTCGAGGGAGCCAGCGACCCTTGCAGCGCCCCGTCTCAGCCGCTCGAGGCGGAGTTCCGCCACGCCTTCGTTTCGGCGGCCTCGAAGGTCAACCTCGCGCTGCTGCTGGGCGTGCCGAACTTCGACTCGATCCACGGCCTTCAGCATATGCTACGAGGCCATGACGTCGGTCTGGTGCGGATCAGTCCCGAACTGATGGCGACGATGCCGAGTCTCTTCCAGCTGCTGCCCTGGGTTCCGCTCCCTCCCGGCGGAGCGCCGCTGACGCCGCCGCGGACCGGGCCCGGCCCTTCGCGGCATGCGTGACGAAATTTCATGACGCCATAGCCAGCGCCGAAACGGCCCGCCGGCGCCGGGATCCGGCCGGGGTTCGCCCTGCGGGGCTCGACGGCGGCGGGGAGGCCCCTTCGTGGGTCGCGAGATCGCCCGCCTCTCCCGTTCGACGTCCGACGCCATTACGCCATCACGCCGACGGTGAGGTCGTCGGCCTCGGGCGCGTCGGCGGCGACGGAGCGCACGCCGCTGTCGCGCAGGGTCGCCGCCGTAGACATCACACGCCCGGTTCCGAGCTTTCTCACCGGATGCACCGACCTTTCTCCCGGATCGAGGCCGCGCCGAACCGGAATTGTCCGGCTTGGGGTTGCTGGGGAGCGCGCGCGAAGACGGCGAAGGTCCCGTTCGCCCGCCTCGGCGTCGCCGCCGCGAAGATCATCGTCACGCCCACCTCGCACGACGGCCGCAGCATGGTCGCGTTCGACGCGACACCAGGCCGACGTCATGCAGTCGCGCGATCGTGGGTCGCGGAGGATGCGGTCTCGACCGAGAAGAGATCTTCCGGCGCGATCCCACGCTTCTCGGCGCTCGCGCGCACGGCGTCCCGCAACGCCGCGCTTCGGTCCAGCAGCCGACGGAACCGCGCCTCGTCAAGCACCAGCAGCGTGGACGGGGCGATGGCGCGAACCTCGGCGCGGCGTGCCTTCTTCATGAGGATCGCCATCTGGCCGAACATCTCGCCACGGCCCAGCCGCCAGGTGTGGCCGGCGGACTGGAGCTCGACCGCGCCCGAGGCGATGAAGAACACGCTCTCCGCGGCGCTGTCCTTGCGGGTGATCACCTCGCCCGCGTTGACGTAACGGGTCTCGAGCGCCCGGCCGAGACGCCTGAGCGCGGCCTCGTCGAGGTCGGCGAAAAGCGGGAAACGCTTCACGAGCTGGGCGCGCTGGATCGCGATGTCGAGGCGCGGACGCTCGTCGGCGGCGGCCCGGCGGGCGTCGAGATCCTGCATCAGCGCGGTGTGGACCTCGGCGCCGATCAGCCCGTCCTCGCGCATCGCCGCGTATTCCCGTTCCTCCAGACGAAGGGCCGTGCGCCGGATGAACCGGCGCTCCAGTTCCTCTGCGTAGCCCGGGTATTGCAGCCGCAGCCCCTCCAGCGCGGTTTCCACCATCTCGATCCGCCGGGCGAGCAGCTCGTGAAGCAGCTCCGCCACGCGCCGGCCATGGATGCGCCGGATGCGCCGGTCGATGAAGGCCCCGAGATCGCGCAGGATGAGCCGCTGGGACAGCAGAAGCTCGAAGCGGTCCGCGGTCATGCGCGCGAGCGGTCCGGACAGGCGCAGACGGCCGTTCAGAAGCACGGCGACGCGGAACCCACGGCCGTAGGCGACGCTGCGGCGCGCTGCGCGCTGGTATCCGCTGCGGCCCTGGCTGCGCGCGCCCTCGATCAGCCGGTCGGCGTCGGACAGGACCTGTTCGGCCATGCGCGACGAGATCGTCCGCTCCCGCACCCGGGCGAGGATCGTGTCGCGCTCGTGGCCGGCCAGCGCGATCAGGCCGAGCGTGACCCGGTCGCGGTCGAGGATGTCAGCGCTTTCCTCGGCCGACTTCACCGCCGCGTCCAGCCGCTCGCCGAACCGCTTGGCCTCCGAGCGCACCGTGTCGTGGCTCAGCTCGTAGTTCTCGGTCGTGCGCGCCACGTCCTCGCGCACGGTCTGCAGGGCGACGGCGACCACCTGCCGCGACAGCGCCTCGTCGATGGGCGAGAGCCGGTCGAGCCCCAGTCGGCCGATGACCCAGCGCAGCGTCGTCCCCTGCACGATCAGGGTGAAGAGCGTGAAGCCGGTGGCGAGGATGCCCACGACGCGCTGGAGTCCGTCGGGCACCCGGAAGCTCTCGGTCACGGCGAGCGCCAGCGCGAGCGTCACCGCGCCGCGCAGGCCGCCCCAGAGGATCGCGACCCGGTAGGGCCGTTCCACGGCCGGAGAGAGCTTCATGGCGGTCAGCAGCGGCAGGAGCCCGAACAGGATCACCGCCCGCGCAGCGATGGCGGCGAGGATCACCACGCCGACCAGCACGAAATCCTCGACGCGCACCTCCTCCAGCAGCCGCGGGATCAGCAGCGCGGCGAGAACGAAGATCAGCGCCCCGGCCCAGTGCGCCAGCACGTCCCAGATCTCGCGCAGGTTCGCCCAGGCCTGCGGCGGCAGGCGCCCGGGTCCGGTGAGGTTCAGCGTCAGCCCCGCGGCCACCACGGCGATCACGCCGGAGGCCCCGATGCTCTGCTCCGCCCCGATATAGGCGAGGTAGGGCAGCGCGACCGAGATGGAGATCTGCGCCAGCTCGTGCCGGCCGAACAGCGCCATGACCCGGACCGCCACCCGGGCGGCCAGCCAGCCCGTGAACGCGCCGCCGGCGATCAGGAGCGGGAAACGGGCGAGCGCGTCGCCGAGACTCGGGTCGGGCACGCCCAGCATCACGAAGCCCATGAACAGGCCGAAGAGCGCGATGGCCGCGGCGTCGTTCAGCAGGCTCTCGCCTTCGATGATCCGCGCCAGACGGCGCGGCGCCGAGATCGACCGGAAGATGGTGACCACCGCCGACGGGTCGGTCGTGGACACGATCGCGCCGATCAGCAGGCAGGCCGCGAGCGGCAGCGCGCTGGTCCACGAGAGGGCGTAGCCCACGCTCAGCGTCGCGACGACCACCGCCACGACGGCGAGCACCAGGATCGGCACCCAGTCGTCCAGCATCCGGCGCAGGTTCATGCCCAGCGTGGCCTGGAACAGCAGAGTCGGCAGGAAGACGTAGAGGAAGACGTTGGATCGGATCGGCAGCCCCAGGATCGCCTCGGCCACGGGATTCAGCGCGTCGGTCAGCTCCGTCCGCAGGAAGAAGATCGCCCCCGCGCCGATCAGCACGCCGAGCACGGCGAGGATGACGCTGTAGGGCAGACGCAGGCGCGCGGCGAGCGGCTCGGCCGCGCCGATGACGAGGAACAGGGACGCGATGACCGTGGTGACGAGAACGATGTCCATCAACCTGAAATAGCTGGAAACCGAGGCGCGGGGAATCGGCGTGGTCCGAGAACCGACGGAGAGGAGAGAGACGGCTTCGCCGGTCGATCCTTGTCGATCACAGGTCGCGCTCACGAGACGCTTGGCCCGTCGTTGTCTTGACTGCGGTTTCGGAAGTCAGGAAGTCGCTGCGCTGCAAGCGGAAAACGCCCTTTCGGCCCCATGCTGGAGCGGGCGAGTGCGACGAAGGCTCAGCACATCGCGTGGGGATCGGGGACGAGTTCGGCGATGGCCCGGCGCGAGGACTGGGGCGAGGCGCTGCCCGCCTCCGTCGGCGTGCTCACCGCTGGCGTCGACGTGCAAGGGGACCGGATCGAGGTGCAGACGCTCGGCTGGGGCCGCGACGAGGAGGCGTGGGTCATCGACTATCGCGTGCTCTGGGGCGATCCCTCCGGGCCGCGCCTCTGGTCCGACCTCGACATGGTGCTGCAGGCGACCTTCCCGCATCCCGCGGGGCTCGACCTGCCCGTGCGCGCCGCCGCCATCGACACCGGCGGCCACCACACCAAGATGGCCTACGAGTTCTGTCGCACCCGCCTCGCGCGTCGCATCTGGGCGATCAAGGGCCGTGGCGGGCCCGGCATCCCCGTCTGGCCGCGTCGTCCCACCCGCACCAACAAGGGCAAGATCCCGCTCTTCATCGTCGGCGTCGATGCCGTGAAGGACGCGGTCTACGCGCGCCTGAAGCTGGCCGAACCCGGCCCCGGTGCGATCCACTTCCCCCGCAGCCTCGACGCCGACTACTTCCGCCAGCTGACCGCCGAGCGCGTCGTCACCCGCTTCGAGCGCGGACGCCCGATCCGCTCCTGGCAGCCCATACGGTAGGCGGAGCGGACGATCAGCGGCTTGCCCAGCCGGTCGCGCAACGCCTGTAGCTTGTCGAGAGCGGGTTCGTTGATCATCAGCTTGCCGGTGCCGCGGCAGGCGATCTCGGCGGGGGAGAAAATCGGCCAGCGCCAGTCATCCTCTGGCGCCTCGCGCCAGTGGTCATAGAAACTCGTGGTCATGGGGGTCCTCCAGAAACGAGAAAACCCGCCTCCAAGGGCGGATCCGCTGGGCGGAGAGTGGGAACGGCGGTGGGGCGGGGCGGATCAGGCGGCGGGGACGCCGATCCGGAGGGCGTGGACCGCGACGCGCACGGCGCCGCCGGCGAAGTCCGCGCCGTTGGCGGTGAGGCGGACGGGGGTGTCGGCGTAGTACGGGGTCGGGGCGATCACCCCGGCGTTGGTCGAGCCCGCGGCGATCCCGAGCGAAGCGCCGAACTTGTCGGTCTCCCCGGTGACGCCGACGTCGAAGCTCGTCGCGCCGGTGATCTCGGTGACGACCCGGACCGAGACGCCGAGCACGACGGCGCGGCCGGGGACGATGGCGAGGGACGTGTCGACCGACGCGCCGGAGAGGCCGGAGAGCAGCTCCTCCTCGACGGCGACGCTGACGGAGGATCCGAGGGCGGCCTTCGCCAGCTCGACCGTCTCGGAGCGGACCAGCAGGCCCATCGCGTCCTCGATCGGCGACCAGCCGGCGCCGTCGTGGACGAGCAGCCGCGCGTTGGCCTCGTTCCAGGCGACCCAGCCGACGCGCGGCTGCAGCCGCAGCCACGCCCCGTCCGCGCGGAAGGCGACGTCGCCGTCCCAGCCGCCGGTCGCGCCGGTGGCGACGACGTGGCGGTCGCCCTCGGCGGGCGCGGCCGGGGGCGCGGTGCGGTCCGCGTCGCGCACGGCCATCTGGACGAGGCCGTCGAGCAGGCGGAAGGCCGAATTGACCGGGACGTGCTTCTGGGCCTGCGCGGCCTGCACGAAGGGCAGCAGGAGATTGGCGCTCTCGGGCATGGGGATCCTCAGAACCGGAGGGTGACGACGGCGGGCCGGCCGCGGCCGGCGAAGGCGGAGAGCTGGTGGATGCGGACGTCGAGCGTGTCGCCGGGGCCGAGCGCGGCGCCGACGTCGGCGACCTGGTCGGCTTCCGCGTAGTCGACCGAGGGGGTCGAGGGTGATGATCTCCCGCGGCGCGTCCGGCCTGATGCGGGGCTTGCCGCGGCGGCGCTGCGGCGCGCGTTCGGCGGACGCCGCCGGCGCGTCCTCCTCCGCGCCGTCGCCCTCCGGCTCGGGCGT
>JAWLFJ010000163.1:0-7016 GCA_041685625.1 Paracoccaceae bacterium
GCGCTCCGGGACTGCGGAATCGATTGCCGCGGCGCAGGCGCCGCGGCAGATTGGATGAAGGCCCCGGAGCGGCGGTGGACGCTACGCTACACGCGAAACCCTGTCTCCGTTTCGCCCGCCGCTCCGGGGCTACGCCACCGATGTCTCGTTCATACCATTCATTTTTAGTTAAGAAATTCCCCCAAAACTGTGAGGGGGTCGCCGCCAAGCCGTTGTTTTCGCTCAAGACGGTGTTTCGAAGCGGCACGAATCGAGATTCGGCGAACGAAACGACGACCCTCCCGCAGCTCGAATCGGCGCCGAAACGCGGCCTCAGCGCCCCGTCCCGTCCCGCGCGAAGCGCGGTCTCGAAGCGGCCCATGGCGCTCGCCGACCCGGCGCCACGCGTCTGCGCCGACGCGCCGGCGCTTGACCGGGTCGCGGCGCAGGCGATCGGCGTCGTCGACGTCCTCCTGGCCGGCGAGGCGCGGGAAGATCGGCCGGCGCAGAAGGCCGGCGAGGTCGTGGCGGCCGTTGTCGCCGATGCGCGTACAGGCGATGAACCGGGCGACCACGTCGATCATCCGCAGCCGACACCGCGGAGACGGTGACGCTGCAATCGTGTCACGCTTGCGCCGTCGGCGCGGCCAGGTCGGACCGACGGCGTCACGGTCACGCGACGATCCGCGGATCTCTCGGGGTCTCAGAACCCGAACCGGCCTGGTTCGCGCAGACACTTCGACCCGGTTCCCGGCAGGCCGGGAACCGCGTCCGATCCGCGATCACCTCGCCGGAGCCGACACCGCCTTCGTCCTCGCCATGGCATCGGACCCGGCACGCGATGGATGCCTGCGTCCTGCCGGCGTCCGTGCCGCCGACCGGCGCCAGGCTGACGGCGTGCTCGTCCTCGGAGAGCGTGGCGGCGACGGCGTCGAGGAAGATCTGCATCGCCTGCGTGCCGACCACGGGCGTGACGACGCCGAAGGCGGCCTCCCCGTCGGGGCGGGCGACGCCGAAGACGCAAGTCCATCCGAGGCGCTGGGGCGGGTGCGTCCGAAGCCGTCCGAGAGGGATCGCGGCGAACCCGGATCGCCCCGGATCGTGGCGATCCGGGGCGGAAAAGCCGCCCTGACGGTAAGCGTCTTTCCGCCCCCACGGGCCACGCGTCGGACGGGACCCAAGGCATGAGTTCGATGCGGCTCGGGGGATGGCCGGCGACGATGCGCTCGAGGACGCCGGTGAGCCGGGCCTGCGGCTCGACGCCGTCGAGCCTCGCGGCGCCGAGGAGCGAGGCGGGGACGGCCCGGTGCTCGGCGCCGCGGTCCGAGCCTGCGAACAGGGCGTTCTTGCGGGCGAGCGCGACGGGGCGGATCTCGCGCTCGACGACGTCGGTGTCGAGCGCGACGCGGCCGTCCTCGACGAACGGGGCGAGGCCGTCCCGGAGCTTCGGAGATTCAGAGTGCGGCGGATCGCCTCGGCGAGGCGGGACCTGCCCGGCAGCCTCGCGCCCCGGTCCTCCAGCCACGGACCCAAGGCGTCGACGATCGGCCGGGAGCGGGCGTCTCGCGCGGCGCGGCGCGGCGCGCCTCGGGGGCGCATCGGCGGCCTCGGCCCCGGCCCTGTCCTCGGCGATCTCCTGGACGTTCGGGCCGGCCCTCGGGCCGGTGGCGGGCACGGCTCTCACCCTCCAGCGCCAGCTCGAGCTGGCCGGGGTCGAGCTTCTCCGAGCGCCGCCCGAACATCGCGCGTCGGAACGCCGCCTCGATCGCCTTCAGCCGGGCCGCCTCCTCCGCGAGGTCGGCGCCTTGCGTGCGCGAGGCCGCGAGCAGCGCTTCAGCGCCGCCGGGTCGTCCGGCAGGTCGGCGTCGGAGAGGGGCGGCGCGCTCGGCATGGGCGGAGCCAAGCCCGTCCCGTCGCCGATGCGGCGCCCCCGCGCCCGGCGTGGAGCGCCGCGCCGCAGCCTAACCCGCCGGCGCCGGGCGCCGGACCCGCCGGGCGTGCACGCGCCGCCGGTCGAGCTGAAGTGACCCGGTGGATGCCCCCACCCAGCGGCATCTCGTATGCCACGACGGTTCTATAGACCAAGCGGAGGGCGCATCGACGACGACGAAGGTCGCACTGCTGGCGATCGACCTCGCGAAGGGCAGCTTCTTGGTCTGCGCCATCGGCTCGGATCGGGCGGTTCCACACGACCGTGTGCCTTCGCGGACGAGGCTGGCGGCGCTTCCGGCCGAGCAGCCGGCCTGCGTCGTGGCCATGGAGGCCTGCGCCGCATCGCATCATCGGGGTCGGGTCGCGCAACGGCACGGCCACGAGGTGCGGCCGGTCCCCGGCGGCGTAGGTGAAGCCGTTCGTCAAGCGCCGGAAGAACGACCGCGCGGATGCGGAGGCGATCGCGGAGGCGGCTTCGCGGCGGACCATGCGCTTCGTGGCGGTCGAGAGCGCGGAGACGCTGGGCCGCGCGGTGGCGTTCCGGACCCACCGGCGCCTGGTCCGGCAGCGGACGCAGCGCGTCGACGCGCTCCGCGGGCATCCGGCCGAGTTCGGGCTCGGGGCGCCGAAGGGGCCGGCGAACCTCAAGGGGCTCGAGATCGCGCCGGCCGACGAGACCGGCGCGCCGCCCGGCCCGGTCCGGGGTGATGGAGGCGATCCATCGCGAGCGGATCGCGCGGCTGACCGAGGCGATCGAACGGCCGGCGGAGGAGCTGGGAACGGCGTCGAGGACCGATGCGACGTTGCGCCGGCTGCGCGCCATCCCGGGGATCGGTCCCCTCACGGCGGGCGCGGTCGCGGCGTTCGCGCCGGATCTCGACACCTTCGAGAGCGGGCGCGACTTCGCCGCCTGGCTGGGCCTCGTGCCGCGGCAGAGGTCGACGGGCGGCAAGGTCAGGCTGGGAGCGGTCGGCCGGATGGGTCGGACCGACATCCGCCGGCTGCCGATCGTCGGCGCGTCGCGCCAAAGGCGCGCGTCCCGCGCGACGAGCGTGATCCGCCGGGTGGTCCGCAAGGGCGGCGGCGCGAACCGCTGGCTGGCCGCGCTCGTCGCGCGCAAGCCGAAGATGGTCGCGGCCGTGGCGCTGGCGGACAGGATGGCCCGGCTGATCCGGGCGGTGACGACGAAACAGGAGGACCGCCGGATGGCGTGACCGGAGCCCGCGACGGCGAAGGCATGGCCGCAAGGCCCGGGGCGAGCGAACGACGGGGAGCAGGCGACACGGACTTCGAAGTTCAGGGCAGGGACGTTCGGACCCGGGGCTCGAGCGCGTGCAGCTCTCCGAACCGATGTGACCCGGCCTTCCGAACGGCATACCGGCCCGTGGCTATCGAGGGCCACGCTCGGAGGCCTGACACAGCTCCGATCGAAGACCCCGCCGAAAGACCGAAGATCACGCTTGCCAAACGTGGGGCATCCACACAGGCGCCGGCTTTCCCGGAGGCAGATCGGATCGAATCCTACGCCGCCAGTTCGGCGTGGCGGCCTTCCTCGACTTCGGCGGGCGGCTCGGCGCTCGTGCGCGTGCCGCGGCACGACCGTTGGGAGCCGGCATGGGCGGACCCCGCCCGCTGCCCCCGCTCCGAGCGACGTCGGAGGCGCGCGGTCACCCCGGCGACGCCCGCGCCGCGGCCTTGGCCGCCTGGCGCTCGCGCCAGGCGATGTAGAAGCCCGAGCCGAAGATGATCGCCGCGCCGATCCAGACGAAGACGTCGGGAACCTCGCCGAACAGCCACGCCGCCAGCAGCGCCGTCCAGATCAGCTTCAGGAAGTCGAACGGCAGCACCGCCGTCGGATCGGTCTCCTTCAGCGACTGGCTCAAGGACACCTGCGCGAGGCTCCCGCTCAACCCGATGAACAGCAGCCAGCCCCAGACCGCCGGCGAGGGATCGGTCCAGGTCCAGATCGCCGGTCCCAGCGAGAACACCGAAAGGAAGATCGCCATCCACGCCACGATCGCGACCGAGGTCTCGGTCCGCGACAGCATCTTGATCAGGATCATCGCCACCGACCACAGCGCCGCCGCCCCCAGCGCCAGCAGCGCCCCCGTCTCCACCACGCTCAGCCCGGGGCGGAGGATCACCAGCATCCCGAGGAAGCCGAAGCCGATCGCCGCCCAGCGCCGCGCCCGGAACCGCTCGCCGAGGATCAGCACGCTCATCACCGCCGTGAAGATCGGCGCCGTGAAGCTCAGCGCCGTCACCTTGGCCAGCGGCGTCGTTGCCACCGCGGTGAAGAACATCAGCATCGCCCCGATGTTGATCAGCCCGCGCAGCGCGTGCATGCCGAGCCGCGGGGTGCGGATCTGCGCGATCCCCCCGCCCACGATCAGCGGCGCGAGGAACATCAGCCCGAACAGGTTCCGGAAGAACGCGATCTGATAGACCGAGAGCTCGGCCGAGACGTGCCGGATCGTGACGTGCATGGCCGAGAAGGCGACGGTCGAAAGGCACATCATCACGACGCCGCGCATCACCGGCGTCTGCGCCCGCCAGAACGCCAGACCCCGCGCCCGCCGTCCCGGCCCCGTCTCCGCCATGCGTCGTCCCCTCTCCGGCTGCGGCGTGAGCCTGCGCTTCGGCGCGCCGCGTCGCAAGCGCCCGCCCGCCGCCGTCGCCGCCCCGGGCCGGGCGCCCTTGACGCGCCCGCCCCCGCCCGATCCCATGCGCCGAAGCGGTCGGCCCGCCGCAGGCCGAAAGCGTCAAAGGAGGCCCGCCATGACCGTCCAGGACCCGCGCCCCGAAGGCGCCCCCGTCACCCCCCGCCCGGACCCCAAGGCGCTCGATACCCTGCTCGCCGCGCTGCGCGAGCGCTACGGCGAGCGGCTCCAGACCGGCGAGGCGATCCGCGCCCAGCACGCCCACGCCACCACATGGCGCACGCCGCAGCCGCCCGACGCCGTCATCGCCCCCCGCAGCACCGAGGAGGTCGCCGACCTCGTCCGCGCCTCGGCCGCCGCGGGCGTCCCGGTCATCCCCTACGGCGCCGGCACCTCGGTCGAAGGCCAGGTCAACGCTCCGGCGGGCGGCCTCTGCCTCGACTTCCGGGAGATGGACGCCGTGCTCGCGGTGAACGCGGAGGATCTCGACTGCGTCGTGCAGCCCGGCGTGACCCGCAAGGCGCTGAATGAACATCTGCGCGACGTCGGCCTGTTCTTCCCCATCGACCCCGGCGCCGACGCCTCGCTCGGCGGCATGGCCTCCACCGGCGCCTCCGGCACCAACGCGGTGCGCTACGGCACCATGAAGGAGGCCGTGCTCGCCCTCGAGGTCGTCATGCCGGACGGCGAGATCGTGCGCACCGCGCGCCGCGCCAAGAAGACCTCCGCCGGCTACGACCTCACCCACCTGATCGTCGGCGCCGAAGGCACCCTCGGCGTGATCACCGCGATCACGCTGCGCCTGCACGGCATTCCCGAGGCGATCGCGTCGGCGGCGTGCAGCTTCCCGAGCCTCGAGGCCGCCGTGACCACCGCCATCGAGACCGTCCAGTCCGGCGTCCCGGTCGCACGGATGGAGCTCCTCGACGCCGCCTGCGTCGCCGCCGTCAACGCGTATTCCGACCTGACCCTCCCGGAAGCCCCGCTCCTCCTGCTGGAATTTCACGGCTCCGAGGCCGGCGTCGCCGAGCAGGCCGAGACCTTCCGCACGCTCGCGGACGACAACGGCGCGATCGGCTTCGACTGGACCACCAAGCCCGAGGACCGCACGAAGCTCTGGCAGGCCCGCCACGACGCCTACTGGGCCGCCGTCCGGATGCATCCCGGCAAGCAGGGCTATTCCACCGACGTCTGCGTCCCCGTCTCGCGCCTCGCGGAGGCGGTGTCGGAGGCCGCGCGGGAGGCCGAGGCCCGCGGCCTCGCCGCTCCGATCCTCGGCCATGTGGGCGACGGCAACTTCCACGTCCTGCTCTTCGCCGACCCCGCCGACCGCGCGGCGACCGAGGCTGTGGACGCCTATGCCGGCTGGCTCGCCGATCTCGCGATCTCCATGGACGGCACCTGCACCGGCGAGCACGGCATCGGCCAAGGCAAGATCGGGGCGCTGGCGCGCGAACTCGGCCCGGCGCTGCCGTACATGGCCGCGGTCAAGCGCGCGCTCGATCCGCGGAACATCATGAACCCCGGCAAGGTGCTCCACCTTTGAGCGCGGCTCGACGCCGGGCTTCCTTCCCTCGGACACCGTTTCGCCGGAAGAGGGCCGGCGCCCGGCCGGGCGCTGATCGAAGCTCGTCGGCGTCGAAGCGAACCGGAAGGACACCGCCACGCGCCCTCCCGGGGCCAGGCCGGCGCGAGGGGAGGACACGCATGTCGCGCGACGCGACCCCCTCCGCCCGCCGCGGGCCGACGCCGATGATCGAACCCGTCGTCGTCACGGCGGCGCCGCTCGGCCTGATCGGCGCCGGAGCGTCGATCTTCCTCGCGCTCGGCGCGGCTGGGCTGCTCGGCCTCTACATGGCGCGAGGCTCGCTCGCCTTCTTCTTCGCCGGCGCCTCCTTCTCCGGCGGGCTCGCCGGGTGCGAGCCGATCGCCCTGCCGCCGTTCATCCTCATGGGCAACCTGCTTGCGGCCACGCCCCTGGGCGCCAACATCTTCCACGCCGCCGCGATCTGGCTCCGCTGGCTGCGGGGGCTGAACGCGCAATGCCTTGAGCAGCGGCGGCAATCTGCGATTCCATGCACCGCTGGCAGCGAGTAAGCGGCGTTCATGGAAATGAGGTAGTCTCGCGAAACCATCAGGGCCGTTCAGGCCTTGTCCGCAGCCGCCCTTTTCGCGGAATCCGGACCGCTCCTCTCCGCTTGAGATAGGAGAGGCGGCCGGGCCGTCCGATCGAGTCGCACCGTTGCACTATGGCGTCTGGAAGGACGCCCTGCTCGTGCCAACGGACTCGCGCGCCATCTACCGCGACGTCCGCACCGCCGTCTTCGACCCGGATCTTCGCCCGGGTGTGAGTGCCGAGCGTAATCTCCCCAGAAGTGCCGTTTGAAAAATCCCCAGTCTGAGCGCCGGAGCGCCGATCTGCGGGGGGCATGCCCCCCGCAGATC
>JAWLFJ010000046.1:0-27869 GCA_041685625.1 Paracoccaceae bacterium
AAGAAGACTACAAGGCGCCTGCAATAGGCTGAGAAACAGTGCGGCGCGGATAACTTGCGCGCCGCTTGACTTGCGAGGGCATGGACGGTGATGATGATCTGATAGGAAGGACCGTAGCCGGGACACCCCGAAGCAGTTGCCTGGGCGTCATTGCTCGTCAACATGATTGGGACCCGGCCTGCGGACTTCGTCAAGGCCAGCGGTCGAGAGACGCACCGCGCCAACAGGCCGAACACATGACCGCAATCCGCAGAGATCACGGTCACCCGAAAATCACCCTTGCAAAACCGGAGCCATCCACACATGGCCACTCTCGAGGCGATCGCCGCCGGTCACCCCGCCAGCCGCATCGAGGAGCTCCTCCCTTGGAGCTTCCAGCCGGCGTCAAGCTGATCCGCTCAGGGCCGTCCCGCACCGCTTACGGACTTCCTATGGGCCCTTACGGAAGCGATCACGCCCGATGCGCGGCGAGGCTTCCCGCAGCGAGGCGACGATGGCGGGAGCCGCGCGTCAGCCGCGGGCGGCGCGGGCGGCGTCGGCGAGGGATCTGACGAAGGCGAGCACGTCCGCGGGGGCGTCGCCGCGGCCGATGCGCTCGACGATGGCCGAGCCGACCACGGCGCCGTCGGCGACGCGCGCGATCTCGGCCGCGCGTTCGGGCGTGCGGATGCCGAAGCCGACGCAGACGGGGAGATCGGTCTTCGCCTTGATGCGCGCGACCTCGGGGCCGACGGCGTCGGCCGCGGCCTCCGCCGCGCCGGTGATGCCGGTGATGGAGACGTAGTAGACGAAGCCGGAGGTGTTGCGGAGCACCGTCGGCAGGCGCTTGTCGTCCGTCGTCGGGGTGGCGAGGCGGATGAAGTTCAGCCCGGCCTTCTGCGCGGGGAGGCAGAGCTCGTCGTCCTCCTCCGGCGGCAGGTCCACCACGATCAGCCCGTCGACGCCGGCCGCCTGCGCGTCGGAGATGAAGCGGTCGACCCCTCGGTTGTATATCGGGTTGTAGTAGCCCATCAGGATCACGGGAATCTCGGCGTCGACCTCGCGGAGCGCGCGCACCAGGTCGAGCGTGCCGTCGAGCGTCATGCCCGCGGAGAGGGCGCGCTGACCGGCGAGCTGGATCGCGGGGCCGTCGGCCATCGGGTCGGTGAAGGGCATGCCGATCTCGATCAGGTCGGCGCCGGCGGCGGGGAGGCCGCGCACGATCTCGCGCGCGGCCTCCGGGCTCGGATCGCCGGCCATGACGAAGGAGACGAAGGCCGCACGCCCTTCGGCGCGGAGCTTCGCGAAGCGGGCCTCGATGCGGCTCATTCGGTTTCGTCTCCCCCTCGTGCCCGGTCGCGGGCGCCGGATCAGTCTTCCTTGCGGAAGAACTTCTTCTCGCGCGGCCGCCCGTCCCAGCCGGTCTTGCCGCCGCCGTCGCGGTCGCCGCGGTCGTCGCGGCCCTTGTAGCCGCCGCGATCGCCGCCCCGGTCGTCGCCGCGCGGCTTGAAGCCGCCGCGGTCGCCGCCACGATCGTCGCGGCCCTTGTACCCGCCCCGGTCGTCGCCGCGCGGCTTGTAGCCGCCGCGGTCGTCACGGCCCTTGTAGCCGCCGCGATCGCCGCGGTCGCCGCCACGATCGGCGTTGTATTCCCGCGACTCCCACTTGTTGAGGAGCTTTTCGTCGAAGCTGTCGCGGCCGATGCGGCCCTCGTGGCACCACACCACGTTCACCGTCTGTTCCTCCAGGCTTTCCACCGCCATGCGCATGGAGCCGGAGATCAGGACGACCATGTCGCCCGGTTCGAACTTGGACACGTAACGTAACCTCGTCTGGCCCCCGCAGGGGCGTGGGGCGGCCGGCCGTCTTCCCGGCAGGCCCTTCTCTCAGATGGACGCTCCGAGCGCTTCGGCGACGGTGAAGATGTCCTTGTCGCCCCGTCCGCACATGTTCAGGACCATCAGGTGGTCGTGCGGCAGTTCCGGGGCGAGGCGCTTTACATGCGCCAGCGCGTGGCTGGGTTCAAGAGCCGGGATGATGCCTTCGGTCTCGCAGCAGAGCGTGAAGGCCTCCAGCGCCTCGGCGTCGGTGACGGAGACGTATTCGACGCGGCCCATGTCGTGCAGCCAGGCGTGCTCGGGCCCGATGCCGGGATAGTCGAGGCCGGCGGAGATGGAATGACCTTCGAGGATCTGCCCGTCGTCGTCCTGCAGGAGATAGGTGCGGTTGCCGTGCAGGACCCCCGGGCGCCCGCCGGTGAGCGAGGCGGCGTGCTCGTTGCGCTCGTCGACGCCGTGGCCGCCCGCCTCGACCCCGATGATGCGGACCGACGGCTCGTCGAGGAACGGGTGGAACAGGCCCATCGCGTTGGAGCCGCCGCCGATGCAGGCGACGAGGCTGTCGGGGAGGCGCCCCTCCCGCGCCTGCATCTGCTCGCGCGTCTCGCGGCCGATGATCGACTGGAAGTCGCGCACCATCGCCGGATAGGGGTGCGGGCCCGCCACGGTGCCGATGCAGTAGAAGGTGTCGGCGACGTTGGTGACCCAGTCGCGCAGCGCCTCGTTCATCGCGTCCTTGAGGGTGGCGCGGCCGGAGGTGACGGGCACCACCTCGGCGCCGAGGAGGCGCATGCGGAAGACGTTGGGCTTCTGCCGCTCGACGTCGGTGGCGCCCATGAAGACGATGCACTTGAGGCCGAAGCGGGCGCAGACGGTGGCGGTGGCGACGCCGTGCTGGCCGGCCCCGGTCTCGGCGATGATGCGGGTCTTGCCCATGCGCCGGGCCAGCAGGATCTGGCCGAGGACGTTGTTGATCTTGTGGGCGCCGGTGTGGTTCAGCTCGTCGCGCTTCAGGTAGATCCTGGCGCCGCCGAGCCGCTCGGTCAGCCGCTCCGCGAGGTAGAGAGGGGAGGGGCGGCCGACATAGTGGGCCCAGAGATCCTGCATCTCCGCCTCGAAGGCGGGATCATCCTTGGCGCGGGCGTATTCGGCCTCGAGCTCGAGGATCAGCGGCATCAGCGTCTCGGAGACGAAGCGGCCACCGAAGATGCCGAAGCGGCCGCTCTCGTCCGGGCCGGTGCGGAAGCTGTTGAGGCCGTCGGGACTCATTGGCGCGCTCTCCCTTGCGTTTCGAGGACGTCTAACCGGGCCCGCGGGCGGGGTCGATAGGGCAGGTGAGCGCGGCGGAACCGCCGCCCGGGCGGATGCGTTGTGCGCCGCGAAATCCCCCGAAAGGAGCGACCATGAGCGACGAGATCGAGACCGACGTGTTCCCCGTCCGCAAGATGGCGCTGGAGAACGAGGATTTCCGTCGCGTGCTGCGGACCGGCGAGAAGACGCAGGTGCTGGCGATGTGCATTCCCGAGGGCAAGTCCGTCGGCCTCGAGACGCATGACGGTCACGATCGGGTGCTGGTGTTCGTGAAGGGCGAGGGCCTCGTGAAGATCGGCGGGGCCGAGAGCCTCGTGACCGACGGCGACCTCGCCTTCGTGGCGGCGGGCGAGGAGCACGACCTGGTCAATACGGGCGAGGGGCCGCTGAAGCTCTACACCACCTGCTCCCCGCCGGACCGTGCGCCGGGCGAGCGGGACGCCACCAAGGGGGAGGCGGACGAGGGCTGAGCCTCGGCTTCCGCTCCGGGGCTCCGGCGCGAGGCGCGCCTTGGAACCGGCAGGGGCGGCCTCGGCCCTTGCGGCGCTCCGCCCGGGTCGAGCGCCGCGCCGGAGACGCGGCGCGGCGCGGAAGGTCAGAGCGCGGCGTAGACCGCGCGTTCGAACCGGTCGTAGGCGGCGAGGGCGTTGGGGTCCACGAAGGGCAGATGCTGCATCATCAGCACCGCCGTCACCCCCGCGGCGGGATCGATCCAGTAATGCGTGTTCATCACCCCGGCCCAGGACAGCGCGCCGGCGCGCCGGCGCCCGGGGATGTCGGCCTCGTTGCGCATGAAGCCGAGGGTGAAGGTCTTCTCGATCTCCGGGAAGAGGTCGATGTCGGCGCCGAGCTGGGGGTTGGTGGTCGGCTGGCGCGTGAGCCGGAGGTCGCCGATGGCGTTCTCGGACATCGCCGCCACCGTCTCGGGGGCGAGGACGCGGACGCCGTCGAGTTCGCCCCCGTTCAGGATCATGCGGCAGAAGCGGGCGTAGTCCTCCGCCGTCGAGTTGAGGGCGTGGCCCATGCCGTAGAACTCGGGATGGGAGGGCAGCTCCATCTCGATGACCTTCCAGCCCTCCGGCGTGGCGGCGTGCACGGCGACCTTTCGCAGGGTCATCTCGGGAGTGAACTCGACGTCGGTGTCACCCATGCCGAGCGGATCGAAGATCTCGCGCTTGAGGAAGGCGTCGATGCGCTCGCCCGCCGCCTCCTCCACGCAGAGGCCGAGCCAGTCCGTGCTCATGCCGTAGGCCCAGTCGGTGCCGGGATCGAACTGCATCGGAAAGAACTTCAGGGCCGATTTCTGCCCGGTGAGGGTCGGCGCGCCCTCCGCATGCTTCATGTAGCGGTCCTGCCCGGCGTTCCAGATGTCGTAGGTCATGCCGGAGGTGTGGGTCATCAGGTGCCGGATGGTGCAGGGCGTCTTGGGCCGGCGCAGGCGCGGCGTCTCGCCGTCCCAGCCCTCGAGCACCGGAATCTCCGCGAAGTCGGGGAGGATGGCTTCGACCGGGGTGTCGAGGGCGAGGCCGCCCTCCTCCACCAGCTTGAGGGCGGCGGCGGTGCCGATCGCCTTGGTCATGGAGAAGATGCGGAACACGCTGTCGGTCGTCATCGGCGTGCCGGAGCCGAGGGCGCGCTCGCCGTGGGCGGAGGCGTGGATCACCCCGTTCCGGTCGGCGACGACGGCGGTGAGGCCGGGGCTGAGGCCGTCGGCGACGACGGAGTCGAGCGCCTCTGAGATGGCGGCGTGTTCGGGCATCGTTCTTCTCCCATCCGCGCCGCGTTCGAGGGGCGTCCGGCGCGTTCGGCGCGAGGTTAGCGGTCCGCGGCGGGGTCCGCCATGGCCTCCGGCGGGGGGCGCGCCGGCGAAGGCTCGGGTCCGCTCGGGCGTCCTTCGTCTCGTCGGGGTCGCGGGCGGGGCCGCGGGCGAGGAATGCGGGAAGAGGGCGGCCTTCTCGTTCCGCTCGGTCTCGTCCGACGGTCCCGGGGATCTCCGGAAGCTCCGCGCGTTCCGCCGGGGGCGTCGTCGAGCGGGGCTGATTCGCGGCGGGCGTCAGGCCGCCTCGTCGGCCTCGGCGGCGGCGGCGAGGAAGGCGCGGATCCTCGCGGGGTCCTTCTCGCCCGGCCGGGCCTCGACGCCGGAGGAGACGTCGAGCTGGCGGGCGCCGGCGAGCCGCACGGCCTCGGCGGCGTTCTCCGGGGTCAGGCCGCCGGCGAGCATCCAGGGGACCGCTATGCGGCGGCCCAAAAGCAGGCGCCAGTCGAAGGCGAGGCCGTTGCCGCCGGGCAGCGCCGCGTCGCGTGCGGGTTTGGCGTCGATCAGGAGCTGGTCGGCGGCGCGGGCGGCCTCCGCGAGCGCGGGGAGGTCGGCCTCGTCGGCGAGACCGACCGCCTTCATCACCGGCAGGCCGTGCCGGGCGCGGAGGGCGGCGACGCGCTCGGGCGATTCTCGGCCGTGCAGCTGGAGCATGTCGATCGGCGCCGCCTCGAGCAGGGCGTCGAGCAGGGCGTCGTCGGCGTCGACGGTCAGCAGCACCTTGCAGAGACCGGGCGGCGCCTCGGCCGCGAGGGCGGCGAGGGCGGCGGCGTCGAGATGCCGGGGCGACTTCGGGAAGTGGACGAAGCCGGCATAGGCGGCCCCCGCCGCGGCGACGGCGGCGAGGTCCGTGGGCCGGGTCAGCCCGCAGATCTTGACGCGGACGGTCACTCAGGCGTGCTCGAGGCCGAGGACGTCGTCCTCGGGGTCCTGGCCGAGCTTGGCGCGCAGTTCCTTGTTCTCGCGGTAGAGGCGCGCAGCCTCGGAGCGGTAGCGCCGCTCCTCGCGCCGGTGGGTGCTCTCGCGCAGCATCTCCAGCGTCAGGCCGATCACCACGCCGACGAAGACCGCGGCGAGGATCGCCAGGTAGATCGGCATCTCGAAGTCGTTGGGCCAGGAGGCCATGGGCTCGGGCAGCGGCATCCCGTCCGGCCAGACGTGCAGCGCCACCAGGCCGCGGTTGGCGATGGCCAGGATGACCGCCACGACGGCCAGGAGGCCGAGAAGAATCAACTTCAGGATGCGCACGAGGCTCTCCGCTGTTTTCCGGTCCGGCCCCGTGCGGGACTGCGGCCGGGGCGCTCACGGGGGTCAGTCGTCGTCGTCGCCTTCGGCGCCGTCGTTGAGGCGCAGGCGCAGTTCCTTGCCGGTCTTGAAGAAGGGAACGTGCTTCTCCGGCACCGGCACGCTTTCCCCGGTGCGGGGGTTGCGGCCCATGCGGGCGTCGCGACGCTTCACCGAAAACGCGCCGAAGCCGCGCAACTCGACCCGGTCGCCTTGGGCGAGGGCCGAGGCGATCTCTTCGAACACGGTGGAGACGATCCGCTCCACGTCGCGATGATAGAGATGCGGGTTCTCCTCGGTGAGGCGCTGGATCAGTTCGGATTTGATCATGCGACCCTCCCCCGGTCGACGCTGGGCTCGCGCCGTCTTGCGTCCCGACGGCAGGGATTGAAGCTTGGCCCGAAAGGGCTTTTGTGTCGACCTCGATTTGGCGCCGGGCGAAGCGGCCGGCTCCGGCTCAATCGAGGATCGCGTAGAGACGGGGTCCGGTGGTCAGCCGCTCGAGCCGCCGAAGCGCGGTCGCGGCCGACAGGCCGAGCAGTCGGTCGAGCAGGGCCACGTCGCGCGGCACCTCGCGCTCGGCCACCGGCAGACGCTCGTCGATCCCCTCTCCGGTGAGCCAGTCCCGCGCCTCCTCCGGGCCGCCGAGCGTGTCGATCAGGCCGCGCGACTGCGCCTGACGGCCGGTGAAGACCCGGCCGTCGGCCACGTCCTCCAGCGTCGCGCCGGAGAGGCCGCGACGCAGGCCCACCAGATCCCGGAACCAGACGTAGCTGTCCTCGAGCAGCGTCTCCTGCCAGGCCTCGACCTCGGGCGGCGTGTCGGAGAACGGCGAGGGACGGGCCTTGTAGACGTCGGAGCGACGTTCCTCGATCCGGACCCCGACCTGATCGAGCAGACCGCGGAGATCCGGATACTGCGCGACGACGCCGATCGAGCCGGTCAGCGTGTTGCCGCGCGCCACCACGTGGTCGGCGGCGATGGCGGCGATGTAGCCGCCGGAGGCCGCGACCTCGCCCATCATGGCGACGACGGGCTTGCGCTCGGCCACCGCGCGCACGGCGTCGTAGAGCGCCTCGGCCCCGGTGGCGGTGCCGCCGGGGCTGTCGATGCGCAGGATCAGGGCCTTGGCGTCCGGATCCTCGGCGATCTTGCGGATCAGGGCGTCGCGCTCGTCGTCGACGGTGATCACGCCGATCACGTCGAAGCGCGCGACATGGGGGCCGGAGGGTCCGTCGCCCCCGAAGGTGGCGAGCCACAGGCCCCAGCCGACGAGGCCGAGGACGATCAGCGTGACCACGCGCCAGAAGGTGATGAGGCGCCGTCTCGGGCGCCTCTCGCTTTCGGTCCGGCGGATCGGGTCCGCCGGGGCCGCGGCGGGGGGGGGGGGGGGGGCCCCCCCCCCCCCCCCCGAAGCCTCCGGCGGCCTGTCCCAGGGACGCTCGGTCACGCCGCCCTCACTCGCCCTCGCCGCGCTCGCGCAGCGCCGCGCCGAGGATGTCGCCGAGCGAGGCGCCCGAGTCCGAGGACCCGTACTGCTGCACCGCCTCCTTCTCCTCGGCGATCTCGCGCGCCTTGATGGAGAGGGAGAGGCGACGCGACGCCTTGTCGACGTTGGTCACGCGGGCGTCGACCTTGTCGCCGGGCTGGAAGCGCTCGGGGCGCTGGTCGGCCCGGTCGCGCGCGAGGTCCGAGCGGCGGATGAAGGCCTTCATGCCCTCGTGCTCGACCTCGATGCCGCCGTCCTCGATCTTGGTGACCGTGACGGTGACGATCGCGCCGCGCTTCACGCCCTCGACCGCGGTGGCGAAGCTGTCCTCGCCGAGCTGCTTGACGCCGAGGGAGATGCGCTCCTTCTCCACGTCGACGTCGAGCACCACGGCCTTGACCACGTCGCCCTTCTGGTAGTCCTGGATCGCCTGGTCGCCCGGGCGGTCCCAGTCCAGATCGGACAGGTGCACCATGCCGTCGATGTCGCCCTCGAGCCCGATGAACAGGCCGAACTCGGTGATGTTCTTCACCTCGCCCTCGACCTCGGTGCCGGTCGGGAAGTTCTCGGCGAAGGCCTCCCACGGGTTCTGCAGGGTCTGCTTGAGACCGAGCGACACGCGGCGCTTCACCGGATCGACGTCGAGCACCATCACCTCGACCTCCTGGGAGGTGGAGACGATCTTGCCGGGATGCACGTTCTTCTTGGTCCAGCTCATCTCGGAGACGTGGACCAGACCCTCGACGCCCGGCTCCAGCTCCACGAAGGCGCCGTAGTCGGTGATGTTGGTGACGCGGCCCATCAGCTTCATGCCGGCGGGGTACTTGGCCTCGACGCCCTCCCACGGATCGGCCTGAAGCTGCTTCATGCCGAGCGAGATGCGGTGCGTCTCCTTGTTGATCTTGACGACCTGGACCTTCACCGTCTCGCCGATGTTGACGATCTCGGACGGATGGTTGACGCGCCGCCAGGCCATGTCGGTGACGTGCAGCAGGCCGTCGACGCCGCCGAGATCCACGAAGGCGCCGTAGTCGGTGATGTTCTTCACCACGCCGTCGACGACCTCGCCTTCCTTCAGGCGGGCGACCACCTCGGCCCGCTGCTCGGCGCGGCTCTCCTCGAGCACGGCGCGGCGCGAGACGACGATGTTGCCGCGGCGGCGGTCCATCTTGAGGATCTGGAACGGCTGCGGCACGCCGAGGAGGGGGGTGATGTCGCGCACCGGGCGCACGTCGACCTGGGAGCCGGGGAGGAAGGCGACGGCGCCGCCGAGATCCACGGTGAAGCCGCCCTTGACGCGGCCGAAGATCTGGCCCTCGACGCGGGCCTCCTTCTCCTCGGCGGCCTTCTCGAGGCGGTCCCAGGCCTCCTCGCGGCGGGCCTTGTCGCGGCTGAGCACGGCTTCGCCGCGGGCGTTCTCGACACGGTCGAGGAACACCTCGACCTCGTCGCCGGGCGCGAGATCCGCGTCCTCTCCGGCCTTGGAGAATTCCTTGAGGTCGACGCGGCCTTCCATCTTGAAGCCGATGTCGACGACGGCCTGGCCGTTCTCGACCGCGAGCACCTTGCCGCGGACGACGCTGCCCTCTTCGGGCGTCTTGAGCTCGAAGCTCTCGTCGAGGAGCTGTTCGAACTCCTCCATGGTGGCGGTTGCCATAAAGTCGCGTCTCCGTTTCGTTTCGTCTATGCGGGCCGGCCGGTTGGCTCCGGCGGTCTTGTGCGGGTCGAAGCGTGGGGGTCTGCGAACGCGGCGAGGCCCCGGGCGAGGAGCCCCGAGCCTGCTCGATCAGCCTTCGCGTTTCTCGGCTATCAGATCCGCCGCTTCGGCGATGGCGCGGTCTATAGTCAATTCCGTGGTGTCGAGCAAGAGGGCGTCCGGCGCGGGGCGCATCGGGGCGTCGGCGCGCCCGGCGTCGCGCGCGTCGCGCCGGCGGAGATCGGCCAGCACCGCCTCGAGCGTGGCGCCGGTATGGGCGAGCTCGGCGTGGCGGCGCCGGGCGCGGGTCTCGTCGGAGGCGGTGACGAAGAGCTTCACGTCGGCCTCCGGGCAGACCGCGGTGCCGATGTCGCGCCCGTCGAGCACCGCGCCCCCCTCGCGCCGCGCGAAGTCGCGCTGGAAGGCGAGGAGCGCGGCGCGCACCTCCGGGATCGCGGCGACCTGGGAGGCGGCCTCCCCGGCCTCGCCGGTGCGGAGGTCGGGGGCCTCGAGGTCCGCGGGCGTCAGCGCCTCCGCGGCGGCGATGGCGGCCTCGGTCGGGATCGGATCGCCCGCGGCGGCGCGGGCCTTCACGCCGACGGCGCGATAGAGCAGCCCCGTGTCGAGATGCGCGAGGCCGAAGCGTTCCGCCAGCGCGCGGGCGAGGGTGCCCTTGCCCGCGGCCGCCGGCCCGTCGATGGCGACGGTGAAGCGCGTCCCCGCCACGCCGCTCAAGCCGCCGCGCCGTCCGCGAACCGCGCCCCGAGTCGGGTCATCAGCGGCCGGAAGGCGGGGAAGCTGGTCGCGATGGGCGCCGCGTCGTCCACCGTGACCGGCCGGCGGGAAGCGAGGCCGGCGACGAGGAAGCTCATGGCGATGCGGTGGTCGAGCCGGGCCGCCACCGTCGCGCCGCCGGGCAGGCCCTTCGGGCCGAGGCCGTGCACGGCGAGCGAATCCTCCGTCTCCTCGACGCGCGCGCCGCAGGCCTCGAGCCCGCGGGCCATCGCGTCGATGCGGTCCGACTCCTTGACGCGCAGCTCCGCCACCCCGCGCATCACGGTCGTCCCCTCGGCATAGGCGGCGAGGACGGCGAGGACCGGGTACTCGTCGATCATGCTCGGCGCGCGGCCGGGCGGCACCACGATCCCCCGGAGCGTCGAGAAGCGGGCCACGAGGTCGGCGGTCGGCTCCCCGCCCTCCTCGCGCAGGTTCTCGAGCGCGAGGTCGGCGCCCATCTCGCGCAGCGTCTCGATCAGGCCGGCGCGGGTGGGGTTGAGGCCGATGCCGGGCAGGCGGACCTCCGAGCCCTCGACGATCAGAGCCGCGGCGAGCGGGAAGGCGGCGGAGGAGGGGTCGCGCGGCACCGCGAGGCGCTGCGGGCTCAGCTCCGGCTCGCCGTGCAGGCGGATCACGCGGCCCGCGCGCGTCGTCTCCGTCTCGAGCGTCGCGCCGAAGGCGGCCAGCATGCGCTCGGTGTGGTCGCGGGTCGCCTCGGGCTCGATCACCGCGGTCACGCCGGGCGCGTTGAGGCCGGCGAGCAGCACGGCGGACTTCACCTGCGCCGAGGCGACGGGCAGCGCGTAGCGCACCGGCATCGGGCGCTCGGCGCCGGTCAGCACAAGCGGCAGACGGCCGCCGGACCGGCCGCGCGCCTCGGCTCCGAACAGCGCCAGAGGCTCGGTGATGCGGCCCATCGGACGGCCGCGGAGCGAGGCGTCGCCGGTGAAGCAGGCGGAGATCGGGGTCGTGGCCATCGCGCCCATGATCAGCCGGACGCCGGTGCCGGAATTGCCGCAGTCGACCACGTCCGAGGGTTCCGCGAAGCCGCCGACGCCGACGCCCGCGACACGCCAGGCGCCGGGGGCGAGGCGCTCGACCTCGGCCCCGAAGGCGCGCATCGCCTCGGCGGTGCGCAGCACGTCCTCGCCCTCGAGCAGGCCCTCGATCCGGGTCTCGCCCACCGCCAGCGCGCCGAGGATGAGCGCGCGGTGGGAGACCGACTTGTCGCCGGGGATCTCGGCCTCGCCCCGCAGCGGCGGCGCGGCGGCGGCGGTCAGCGGCTGGACGGGGCCGTCATGGGACATCGGGCGAGGCTTCCGTAACGGGCGGCGGAGGATCGGATCGGGGTCTAGCGCGGCCCGCCGCGGGGGTCCAGCGGCCCGGACCGGGCGCCCCGGAGGCGCGCGAAGCGCCGACGCGCGGCGAGCGGGGGCTCGATGCCCCCCGAGCCGCGAGCCCCGCTCAAAGCCGGCGGAACGTCAGGTAATGCGGCGTGCGCCCTTCGCGGAGCGCCTTCGCCTCGTAGCGGGTCGACGGCCAGCCCGCCCACGGCTCGCGCCAGTCGCGCGGCCCCTCGGCGGTCCATTCGAAGGCCGGATGCGCGCGGATCGCGGCGAGGCTGTGGCGCACGTAGATCTCGATGTCCGTCGCGACGCGGAGCTCGGCCCCCGGCACGAGCACGCGCGCGAGCGGGTCCAGCGTCTCTGGGTTGACGATGCGCCGCTTGGCGTGGCGCGCCTTCGGCCAGGGATCGGGGTAGAGCACGTAGGCGCGGGCGATCGAGGCGTCGGGCAGCACGTCGAGCAGGTCGCGCGCGTCGCCCATGTGCAGGCGGACGTTGCCGATGCCGCGGCGCGCGAGCGCCGAGAGGCACATGGCGACGCCGTTCACGAAGGTCTCGCAGCCGATCAGCCCGAGCTCGGGGTCCGCCTCGGCCGTCGCCAGCATGTGCTCGCCGCCGCCGAAGCCGATCTCGAGATGCACGGCCCGGGGGCGCGGCTCGAACAGGGCGGCGGGGTCGATGCGCGCGCGCTCGGGATTCTCGTCCCAGCCCACGTCGGGCACGGCGAGGCGCGGCAGCAGCGTCTCCAGCAGCGCCTCCTGACCGGGACGCAGCGCCTTGCCGTGGCGCCGGCCGTGCAGGTTGCGCCAGGGGGCGCCGTCTTCGCGCCGCGGAACGGGGCGCTGCGGGACGGGCCGGGGCGGAACGGGGCGCTTGGCGGACATGGCTTCCGGAACGCGGGGGGGCTGGAACGGGGACGCCCCGGCGCCGAGGCCGGGGCGTCCTTCGATCGGAGCGGGCGGGCCCGCCGGGGCTCAGACCTTGGACTTCAGCTCGTCCACGAGATCCGTCTTCTCCCAGGAGAAGCCGCCGTCCGCGTCCGGGTGCCGGCCGAAATGGCCGTAGGCGGCGGTGCGGGCGTAGATCGGCCTGGCGAGGTCGAGATGCTCGCGGATGCCGCGCGGCCGCAGGTCCATCACCTTGGCCACCGCCCGCTCGATCCGCTCCTCGGACACCTCGCCGGTGCCGTGGGTGTCGGCGTAGATCGAGAGCGGCTTGGCGACGCCGATGGCGTAGGAGAGCTGGATGGTGCACTTCCTCGCCAGCCCCGCCGCGACGACGTTCTTGGCGAGGTAGCGCGCCGCGTAGGCGGCCGAACGGTCGACCTTGGTCGGGTCCTTGCCGGAGAAGGCGCCGCCGCCGTGGGGCGCCGCGCCGCCGTAGGTGTCGACGATGATCTTGCGGCCCGTCAGGCCGGCGTCGCCGTCCGGCCCGCCGATCACGAAGGCGCCGGTGGGGTTCACGTGCCACTCGGTGTCGTCGTGGATCCAGCCGCCGGGCAGTTCCTCGCGGATGTAGGGCTCGACGACGCGGCGCACGTCCTCGGAGGTCATCTCGCCGTCGAGATGCTGGGTCGAGAGCACGATCGAGGTGACGCCGACGGGCTTGCCGTGCTCGTACTTCACGGTGAGCTGGGACTTGGCGTCCGGGCCGAGCATCGGCTCCCTGCCGGACTTCCGCACCTCCGCCAGCCGCTTGAGGATGGCGTGGGAGTAGAGGATCGGGGCGGGCATCAGTTCCGGCGTCTCGTCGGTCGCGAAGCCGAACATGATGCCCTGGTCGCCGGCCCCGTCCTTCTCCACGCCCTGCCAGATGTGGGCGGACTGTTCGTGCAGGTAGTTCGAGATCTGGAGGTTGTTCCAGTGGAACCCCTTCTGCTCGTAGCCGATGTCCTTGACGCACTCGCGGACGATGTCGGGCACCGCCTCGATCATCCGCGCGAGGTTGGACTGGTCGGCGAGGCCGACCTCGCCCCCGACGACGACGCGGTCGGTGGTGGCGAAGACCTCGCAGGCGACGCGCGCGAGCGGTTCCTGGGCGAGAAACGCGTCCAGCACGGCGTCCGAGATCCGGTCGCAGACCTTGTCGGGATGGCCTTCGGAGACGGATTCGGACGTGAAGATATAGCTGTCGCGGGCCAAGGCATCGCTCCTGTCATGGGAAGCCCGGCTGCCGAGGCCGGGCGGGATCGGGGCGTCGAAAGGCGCGCTTGGCTTACCCGCAGTCGCGTGGGGGGGTCAAGTTGACGCCCCGGCAGCTCCGTCGGCGCCCCGGCCGTCAGCGCGCGCCCGACCGCCGGCGCCGCGCGCCGAGCGCCGCGAGCCCGAGCAGCGCCAGCGCCGCCGCCGCGAAGGGCGCGTCGCCGGTCCTTGCGTAGGGCGTCGGCGCGAGGGGGGGCGGCAGCGACGCCTGCAGGGCGCCGGCCTCGTTCAGGCCGAGCCGCGCCGTCACCCGCCCCTTGGCGTCGATCACCGCGGAGATGCCGGTGTTGGCGGCGCGCACCACCGGAAGCCCCTGCTCGATCGCGCGCATCCGGGCCTGCTGGAAATGCTGGCGCGGGCCGGCGGAGGCGCCGAACCAGGCGTCGTTGGTGACCTGCACGATCCAGTCCGGCCGCTCCGCGAGCGACGGCAGGTAGTGCGGGAAGATGGTCTCGTAGCAGATCTGGGGCGCGACGGGCGGCAGGCCCGGCAGGTCCAGCGTCCGCGGCCCCGGCCCGGCGCCGAAGCCCCCGTCCTCGCCCACCAGCGCGCCGAGGCCGAGGCGCGAGAGACCCCCGTGGAACGGCAGGTATTCGCCGAAGGGCACGAGGCGGTGCTTGTCGTAGACGGCGAGGATCCCGCCCTCCGGCGAGACGGCGGCGAGGGCGTTGCGCCAGGCGCCGGCGCCCTCGCCCGCCACGCGCCGCACGCCGAGCAGGACCGGCGCGCCCGCCGCGCTTTCGGCGATCAGGCGGCGGGCGGTCGCGTCGCGCTCGAGGACGTAGGGCACCGCCGTCTCGGGCCAGATCACCACGTCGGGTCTCGGCGCGTCCGGGTCCGAGGAGAGGCGGCGCAGGCGGTCGAAGAAGACCGGGATCAGCTCCGCGCGCCACTTGTCGCGCTGGGCCGCGTTGGGCTGGACGATGCGCACGACCGGGCGGTCGGCGGCGGTCGGGCCGGGCCGGCCGAGGCGCGCCTCGCCCCAGAGCCAGCCGGCGGCGAGGAGCCCCGCCGGAAGCGCCAGCGCCGCCGCCGCCAGGCGCGGCCGCCGGGCGATCAGCGGACCCGCCGGCGCCGCCGCGGCGGCGAGGAGCAGGAGGCCGAGCCCGTGCGGCCCGGTCAGCGCCGCGGCCTGCGCCAGCGGCGTCTCGGCCAGCGCGTAGCCCGGCAGCGCCCAGGGAAAGCCGGTGAGGACGTGGCTGCGGGCGAACTCCGCCCCCGCCAGCGCCGCGGCGAAGGCGGCCGGCAGCCAGGGCGAGGCGCCGGCGAGGCGCCGCGCGAGCAGCGCCGCGAGCCCCCAGAACAGCGCCAGCCCCGCCGCCATGCCGGCGACGGCGAAGGGCGCCATCCAGCCGTGTCGCGCCGCGTCGACGAAGAACGCCTCGGCGATCCAGAACAGGCCCGAGAGGAAGAAGCCGAAGCCCGCCGCCCAGCCGAGGCGGAACGCCTCGCGCCCCGGCGCGCGGGCGAGCAGCAGGACCAGCCCCGGCACGGCGAGCGGGACCAGCGGCCAGAGGAACGCGGGCGGCTGCGCCAGCGTCAGCGCGAGGCCCGCCAGCGCCGCGAGGCCGAGCCGGCGGCGCGGCGTCGCCGCGAGGCGCGCCGCGCGCGAGGGCTGCGGGACGGCGGCCTCGGTCATCGGCGCGCCCCTGCCGGATGCGGGGGCCTGCAGGGCGGAGACGGGACGGGGCGCCCGGCCTGACGGCGCCCCGTCCCGTCGCCGTCCATCGGGCGCGTCGCCGCCGAGCCTCGGATCTCGTCCGGCGCCGCCGCCCCGACCGGACATGTCGCGTGCGCCCTGCCGACGGCGGCGACGTCTTCGACCGCCGGAAAGGGCGCGGAAGCCCGGCGCGTCGCCTCGGCGCCGAAGGCCTCGCCTGCGCCCGTCCCGACCGGGGGAAGGGCGGCGGAGCGCTGGAACGGGCCCGCGGCCGCCCCGCCGCGCCGCGCAACGCCGCCGGCGGGCCGGCGCCGGGCGACGGCGGCGAACTCCGACCCGGGGCTGAAGGGATCCGTCATGCGCTCCGCCTCCCGGCGCGGCTCGCGTCGCGCCGCGACGCCGCCCATCACGTCCGCCCCGGCGGAATCAGCCCGTGCCCGCACGACGCGACGGGCGCCGTGCGGTCATTCGGCGGCGCGGGCCGGGCGCGACTCGGCCGGTCGCTCCCGCTCGCCGGCATGCGGACGGGCGGCGTCGCGATGGGGCGGGCGCGGCGCGGGCGCCGGGCTCTCGGAGGTCGGCGGCGCGGCCTCGACCGCTTCAGCGAGGCGCACGCGCAGGCGCTTGATGCGGCGCGGGTCGGCGTCCAGCACCTCGAACTCGTGCCCGTCGGGATGCTGGATCACCTCGCCCCGCTCGGGCACCCGGTCGGCCAGCATGAAGACGAGCCCGCCGAGGGTGTCGACCTCCTCGTCCATCTCGTCGTCCATCAGGTCGACGCCGGCCGCGTCCTCGAACTCGGGGATCTCGAGCCGCGCCGAGGCGACCCAGACCCCCTCGCCCTCGGCCCGGAAGGCGACGTCGTCGGCGACGTCGTGCTCGTCCTCGATCTCCCCGACGATCTGCTCCAGAACGTCCTCGATCGTGACGAGCCCGTCGACGCCGCCGTATTCGTCGATCACCAGCGCCATGTGCAGGCGCCCGCCCTGCATCTTCTGCAGCAGCGCGTCGATCGGCATGGAGGGCGGGACGTAGAGCGTCGGGCGCAGCAGCGCGCGCATCTCGAAGGGCCGGCCGTCGCCCGCGCCGAAACCGTGGCGCAGCGCCACGTCCTTCAGGTGCACGAAGCCGACCGGATCGTCGAGCGTGTCGCGATAGACCGGCAGACGGGAATGGTGGGTGCGGCGGAACGCCTCGACCAGGTCGTCGAGCTCGACCGCGAGATCGATCGCCTCGATGTCCGCGCGCGGCACCATGACGTCGATGACGCGCAGCTCGCCGAGGCGTCGCACGTTGAGAAGCATGGCCCGCTCCTCCGCGCTGAGGTCCGCGTCCGAGACGTCGTCCTCCTCCGTCGGCGCGACGCCGAGGGAGAACAGACGCGTCAGGAAGGAGCCGGTAGACTGTCCGGGCTCGTCCTGCGAGGAGCCCGGGCGAGGGTCTCCGGGCGAATCGGGCCCGCCGTCGCTCGGCCGGCCCGGTTGTCGATCAGCGTCCATCGCTCCCATCCGAACGGGGCTCGGCGTCGGGCCGGCCCTCCCTTGATTGCGCGAGATAGGGGTCGGGCAGACCGGCCGCAAGCATCGCCTCGGATTCGAGGCGTTCCATGCGCGCGGCGTCGGCCTCGGCCTCGTGATCGTGGCCGAGAAGATGCAGCGTGCCGTGCACGATCAGGTGCAGGGCATGGACGCGCAGGGAAAGGCCCGCCGCCTCGGCCTCCCGCGCGCAGGTCCCGTAGGCGAGGGCGAGGTCGCCGAGCGGCGCGGGCTCGCCGTCCCAGCTGAGGCGCGAGGGCGGGCGCGGAGCCTCGCCCGGGGTCGCGGGCGCGAGGTCCTCGGCCGGCCAGGAGAGCACGTTGGTCGGCCCGGCCCGGTCCCGGAAGCGGGCGTTGAGGTCCGCGACGGCGTCGTCGGAGGCGAAGAGCACGGAGACGGCGAGCCCGTCCGGCGCGACGCCGGCGGCGGCCAGCGCCATCGCCGCGCCCTCCGCCGCGAGGGCGGGCGCGTCGGCGAGCGCGGCCGTCCAGGCCGGATCCTCGACGCTCGCCTCGATCTCGGGCGCCGGGAGCGGGGGCCGGGCGTTCACGTCGTCCCCTCCGGCGGCGGCGGCCCGCGGTCCGCGTCGTAGGCGTCGATGATCTTCGCGACCAGCGGGTGGCGCACCACGTCGGCCGAGGTGAAGCGCGCGAAGCCGATGGACTCGATCCCCGACAGCACCCGCGTCGCCTGGCGGAGGCCGGAATTCACCCCGCGCGGCAGATCGATCTGGGAGAGATCGCCGGTCACCGCCATGCGCGCGCCCTCGCCCATGCGGGTGAGGAACATCTTCATCTGCATCTCGGTGGTGTTCTGCGCCTCGTCCAGCACCACGAAGGCGTTGGCGAGGGTGCGCCCGCGCATGAAGGCGAGGGGGGCGATCTCGATCTTGCGCTCCTCCATGTGGCGCTGGACCTGCTTGGCGGGGATCAGGTCGTTCAGCGCGTCGTAGAGGGGCTGCATGTAGGGATCGATCTTCTCCTTCATGTCGCCCGGCAGGAAGCCGAGGCGCTCGCCCGCCTCGACGGCGGGCCGCGAGAGGATGATGCGGTCCACCCGCCCCTCGAGGAACATGGCGACGGCGACGGCGACGGCGAGATAGGTCTTGCCGGTGCCGGCGGGGCCGAGGCCGAACACCAGCGCCTTCTCGAACAGCGCGCGGGCGTAGTCGCGCTGGGCGGCGGAGCGCGGCTCGACCGTCTTCTTGCGGGTGCGGATCTCGAGCCGGCCGCCGGCGAACATCTCGAGCTGGCTTTCGTCCCGCGACCGGCCGGGGGCGGGGGGCTCGGCGCCGAATCGGAGCGCGGCGTCGACGTCGCCGGGGGCGACCGGCCGGCCCTGTTCGAGCCGGGCGTAGAGCGCGCGCAGCGCCTCGGCGGCGCGCGCGCGGGCGCCGGGCTCGCCGTGCAGGGCGAGGACGTTGCCGCGACGCATGATGTGCACGCCGAGGGCCTGCTCGACCTGCACGAGATGCGCGTCGAAGCCGCCGCACAGCTCGATCAGCAGGCGATTGTCGGGAAAGTCGAGGAGCGTCTCGGCGCGATCCCCGGGGGCGGCGGCGGGCTCGGAGCTCATGCCGCGACGGTTCCGCGACCGGCGGGGCGGCGCGGCCGCGCCGCGCGGGTCCCGGAGGGCGCCGCGAGGAGGAAGCGTTCCGGGCCGGAGCGCACGGGCGGGGCTGGGATGGGTCGGACGGGCTGCGCCAAGGGGTCTCCTTCGTCCAGGGCCGCGCGGCTCTCGTGCTTCGAGCGTGCCGCAGGGGAGGGTCGCGGGCAAGCGCGAAGGCCGTCGTCGCGGCGACATACGCGTCCTGCCCGGGCGGGGCGCGCCGGGCGGCGGGCGTCGCCGGAGGGCGCGGCGCGACCGAGGGCCGGGCCGCGGCTGCAGGCCGCGTCGGCGCGGGCGGTCAGGAGTCCCGCCGCGTGGTCCAGGGCAGGGGCAGCACCGGCACGCCCTCCTCGAGGAGCTCTCGCGCCTCCTCCGCGGTGGTCTCGCCGTAGACGGGGCGGGCTTCCTCCGCGCCCTCGTGCATGTCCCGCGCGATCTGGGCGAAGTCGCGGCCGACATGCTCGGCGTTGGCCTCGACATGGGCGCGAAGGGCGCGGATCGCCGCTTCGAGCGGGTGCGCGGGGGCGGAGAGCGCGGGCGCCGCCCCGGCGACGGTCGCGACGGGCGGTGTGGCCGGCGCCGAGGGACCGCCGGGCCCGTGCGCCGCCGGCCGCGCCGCGCGGGCGGGCTCGGGCGGCTCCGCCGCGGTCGCGACGGAGGGGGCCATCAGCGACTTCGCGACGTCGCCTGTCCCGCATATCGCGCAGGCGAGCGCCTCCGCCTCGGCGAGGCGATCATAGGCCTCGGCCGAGGCGAACCAGCTCTCGAACGCGTGGCCGCGCGCGCAGCGCAGCGCGTAGCGGATCATCGGCCGTGCTCCCTCCGGCGCACCTGCCGCCGGGGCGCGCCCGGATCCCTTAACTTGCGGCCCGCCAGACATATGTGACGCATGGGCGAAGGCAATGGCGCTTCGCGCCGCGATCGGCCCGTGGTAATCGCGTCGCCCCCGGATGGGCGGCGGACCCGGCGGTCGTGGCGGCGCAGGCGGAACGGAGGCGGAATGGCGCGGAAGGACGGGCGAGGCGCGGCCGGCGCGCTCGGCGTGGGGCTCGCCACGGCGGGCGCGGCGCTGCTCGGCGGCTTCGCCGGCGCGGCGACGGGCCTCGGCCAGGCGGCCTCCGTCCTGGGCGCCGCGGTCGCCGCCGCCGTGGCCGCCGCGCTGCTCGCCCGCCCCGGTCCCGTCGAGGCGCGGCCCCTCCCGGCGCCCGTCCATCGCCCCCCGCCCGAGGGGCTGCCGGCCCGCGGGCTGGCTCCCGGCATCGGCCGCCTGGCGCTGGAACGGCTGCCGACGCCCCTGCTGCTGATCGACGACGCCGGCCGCATCGTCTACGCCAACCCCGCCGCGCGCACGCTGTTCGAGCGGCTGCGCGAGGGCGAGCACTACTCCATGAGCTTCCGCGCGCCGGGCTTTCTCGACGCGCTCGAGGGCGCGCTCGCCGCCGGCGGGGCCCGGCGCTTCGAGTTCGCGCTGCACGGCGACCGCAACCGGCAGATCGAGGCCTTCGTCGACGGCGCCAGCCTGCCCGACCTCGACGGCGGGCGCCGCCATGCGGTTTGCCTGTTCCAGGACCGCACGCACGACCTGCGCGTGGCGCGGATGCGCACCGACTTCGTCGCCAACGCCAGCCATGAGCTGCGCACGCCGCTGAGCTCCATCAAGGGCTTCATCGAGACGCTGCAGACCTCCGCCAAGGACGACCCGGCGGCGCGCGAGCGCTTCCTCGGCATCATGCTGGCGCAGGCCGAGCGCATGCAGCGTCTGGTCGACGATCTGCTCTCGCTCAGCCGCATCGAGCTGGAGGAGCACATCGCCCCGCAGGAGCGTCTGGCGCTGGGCTCGCTCGCGCTCGAGGTCACGGAGGCGCTGGGACCGATGGCCGCCGAGCGGGGGACCGAACTGCAGGTCGGGATCGAGCCGCCGGGCCCCGTGGTGCGCGGCGACCGCGACCAGCTGGCCCAGGCCCTCGGCAACCTCGTCGAGAACGCCCTGAAATACGGCGGCGGCGCGCCGGTGAGCGTGACGCTGGAGCGCGACGAGGCGGAGCGGCCCGGTCTCGTCGGTCTCTCGGTCCGCGATTCGGGCGAGGGCATCCCGCGCGAGCATCTGCCGCGCCTGACCGAGCGCTTCTATCGCGTCAGCGTGAAGCGCAGCCGCGACCAGGGCGGCACCGGCCTCGGCCTCGCCATCGTCAAGCACATCCTGTCGCGCCACCGCGGCGAACTGGAGATCGAGAGCGAACCGGGCGAGGGCAGCCGCTTCACCCTCTGGTTGCCGGCCGAGGTCGAGCCACCGGTCGACGCCGAGGGCCGGCGCGCGACGGCCGAGGCCTGATCGCGCAATTCGTCTCGCTTCGCCTGCGCGGCTGACACGAGAGTGCAACATTGTTCGACTATCAAGTATCGGACCTGCAACATCGTGTCGGAGCGGTCATGACGACCTACGGGGACATCCGCCGGCTCTTCGCCGCGGCCGGGACGGCGCCGGCCCCGGCGGACCCGGACGGGGGGGCGCGGCGGCGCGTCGTCTCGGCCTTCGAGGAGGATCTTCTCGCGGTCTCCACGCTGACCGTCCGCATGGGCGGGCGCGCGGAGGATCTCGTGGCCACGGCGCTCGGCGCGGCCGAGCGCCGCGACTCCGGCGCGGCGGAGGCGGCCGAGGCCGGCGCGCGCGCCCTCTACGCGCTCGAGCGCAAGCTGGCGGAGCGGGCGACGGCGGTGCTGGCGCTGCGCCAGCCGATGGCGGCGGATCTGAGGATGCTGCTCGCCTCGATGCGGGTCGCGACCTCGTTGAAGCGGATCGGCGGGCTGGCGCGGGACGTGGCGGCGCGGGGCGCGACGCTCGGGCCCGGCCGACCGCACGACGCTTCCGCCTCGGTGCTGCGTCTGGGGCGGGGGGCGCTTGGCCAGCTGAGCGAGGCGCTGTCGGCCCATCAGGCGCGCGACGCCGGCCGCGCGCTGGCCGTGGCGCGGCGCGACCGGGCGCTCGACGCCCTCTGCGAGAGCCTGATGGGCGCGCTGGTCCGGCGCATGGCCGAGGAGCCGGCGACGGTGGGCGAAGGCGCGCAATGGCTGTTCGTGACCAAGAACCTGGAGCGGATCGGAGACCACGCCGCCGGCATCGCCCGCGCGACCCATTACATGGTCGCCGGCCGCGAGATCGACGACGCCCCCGCGGCCTGATCACGCGCCGCCGATCGGGCGGGACGGCGGGCGCGGTCCCGCCGGACCCCGCCCACGGTCAGGTGCGGCGCGGTCGCGACGCCGTCAGCGCGCCCGTGCGCGGTCGCGACGGGCGCTCATCGGCTGGAACGCGATCTGGACGTGGGCGTCGCAGTAGGGCTTGCCCTGCGCGGCGGGCAGTCCGCAGAAGTGGAAGTCGTCCGTCGCCGGGTCGCCGATCGGCCACTTGCATGTCCGCTCGGTGAGCTGGAGCAGGGTGAGCTTGCGCGACTTCGCCTCGACCAGCGCGAGCGTGCGCCGCGCCTCCTCCGAAACCTCCGAGGGCGCGGGCGGCTGCGGGCCGTTGGCGGGGCCGCGCGGCGCCGGGACCGGAACGGCGGCGACCGGCGCGGGCTCGGGCGTCGGGGCGGCCTCGGGCTCGGGCGCCTCCTCGGCGGGCTCGGGCGCGCGGGCGACCTCGGGTTCGGCCGGCTCGGACTCGGGCGTCGGGGCGGCGGGCTCCGCCGCCGCGGCGGGGGCGGCGGCCGGCTCCGCGGCGTCGCCCGCCTCCGGGCGCGGGGCCGCCCCGGTGCGGTTCGAGAGGCCGAGGCGGTGCACCTTGCCGATCACGGCGTTGCGCGTGACGCCGCCGAGCGCCTTGGCGATCTGGCTGGCGCTCTTGCCCTCGCCCCACATGGTCTTGAGCTGTTCGACGCGATCGTCCGTCCAGGACATGGGGGCCTCCGTTCGCGATGCATGCGGTCGGCGCGCCGCCGGCCGGGCGCGATCCTGCGCCGCGGCCCGCGGCGAGGTGCCATCGGACCGGGGATTTGGAGCGCGCCATTGTAATCGCAACCCCCCCGGTGGCAAGGACGGCCGGCCACGATCCGCCGGAGACGCCATGACCGCCGCCGCCGACCCCCGCCGCCGCCCCGACGCGCCCGGCCGCCTCCTGCCGGGCGAGCGGCGCTTCGGCCGCCTCAACGCGCTCGGCTTCCTCACGCTCTGCAAGCGCGAGGTGCTCCGCTTCTCCAGCGTCTGGACGCAGACGCTGATGGCGCCGGTGGCCACCGCGCTCCTGTTCCTGACGGTGTTCTCGCTCGCCGTCGGGCCGTCGCGCGGGGAGGTGATGGGCGTCGCCTTCCTCACCTTCCTCGCGCCCGGCGTGGTGATGATGCAGGTGGTGCAGAACGCCTTCGCCAACGCCTCCTCCTCGCTGATGATCGCCAAGGTGCAGGGCAGCATCGTCGACACGCTGATGCCGCCCCTCAGCGCGGCCGAGCTGGTGGCGGGCTACGTCGTCGGCTCGGTGGTGCGCGGGCTCGCCGTCGCGGCGGTCACGGCGGCGGTGATGTTCCCCTTCACCGGCGCGGGCCTCGCGCACTGGGGCTGGGCGCTGGTCTTCGTTCTGGTCGCCTCGACGATCCTCGGCCTCGCGGGGCTGCTGGCGGCGCTGACGGCGGAGAAGTTCGACCAGATGGCCGCGATCACCAATTTCGTGGTGACGCCGCTGAGCTTCCTCTCCGGCACCTTCTACTCGGTCGAGGCGTTGCCGGGGGCGTTGAAGCTGATCGCCTACGTCAACCCGGTGTTCTACCTGATCGACGGCTTCCGCTTCGGCACGCTCGGCGTCTCCGACGTCTCGCCCTGGATCGGGCTCGGGGTGACGTCCGCGGTGGCGGCGGGGCTGGCGCGCCTCGCCTGGCTCGCCTTCGACCGGGGCTGGAAGCTGAAGCCCTGAGGTCGGATGCCCCGTGGCGCCCGCGCGCGCGAGGGGCTAGACGAGGGGTGTTCCGCGAGGGGAGATCCGAGACGTGACCGCCGAGACCGCACCGCGCCCGATCCCGCAGCCCGGCATCCTCGACATCGCGCCCTACGTGGGCGGCGAGAGCAAGGTCGCCGGCGCCAACCGGGTCATCAAGCTCTCCTCCAACGAGAACCCGCTCGGCCCCTCGCCCCGCGCGCGGGAGGCCTTCGCGGCGGCGGCGGGCGGCCTCGCCGTCTATCCCGACGGCGGGCACGCCGCGCTCCGCCGCGCGATCGCCGAGACGCACGGGCTGGACCCCGCCCGGATCTTCTGCGGCAACGGCTCGGACGAGCTGCTGGCGCTGCTCTGCCAGGCCTATGCCGGGCCGGGGGACGAGGTGGTGCACTCGGCGCACGGCTTCGCGCTCTACGCCATCAACGCGCTGGCGGTGGGGGCGACGCCGGTCGCGGCGCCGGAGCGGGCGCTGACGACGGACGTCGACGCGGTCCTCGCCGCCTGCACGGACCGCACGCGCATCGTCTTCGTCGCCAACCCCAACAACCCGACCGGCACCTGGATCGACCGCGACGCGCTGAGCCGCCTCGCCGAAGGGGTGCCGCCGCGCGCGCTGCTCGTGATCGACGGCGCCTATGCCGAATACGTGCGCGCCGAGACCTACGAGCCCGGCGCCGCGCTGGCGGAACGATACCCGAACGTCGTGATGACGCGGACCTTCTCGAAGATCCACGGCCTCGCCGCGCTGCGCCTCGGCTGGATGGTCGCGCCGGATCACGTCGTCGACGCGCTGAACCGCTTCCGTCCGCCCTTCAACGTCAACGCCCCGGCGCTGGCGGCGGGCGAGGCGGCGATCCGCGACCGCGACTGGGTGGAGCGCTGCGCCGTGCTGAACGAGGTCTGGCGCGACTGGCTGGCCAAGCGCCTCGCCGCCGCCGGCGCCCCCTGCCTGCCGAGCGAGGGCAACTTCCTGCTGGCCGATTTCGGCGAAGGCCGGGCCGAGAAGGCCGACGCCTTCCTCAAGGCGCGCGGCATCATCGCCCGGCGCACCGCGAGCTACGGGCTGCCGGGACATCTCCGGATCACCGTCGGCGACGAGGCCGCCTGCCGCGCCGTGGCGGAGGCGGTGGACGCCTTCGCGGCCTCCGCATGAGCGCGATCTACGAGCGGGTGGCGCTGATCGGCCTCGGGCTGATCGGCGGCTCCTTCGCCCTCGCGGCGAAGCGCGCGGGGCTGGTGGGCGAGGTCGTCGGGACGGCGCGCACGCAGCGCACGCGGGAGACGGCGCTCGCGCTAGGCCTCGTCGACCGGGTCGAGGGGTCGGCGGCGGAGGCGGCGGCGGGCGCGGATCTCGTGCTGCTCTGCACCCCGGTCGGCGTCATGGGCCGCGTCGCGGCCGAGATCGCGCCGGCGCTGAAGGCGGGCGCGACGGTCTCCGACGTCGGCTCGGTGAAGGGCGCGGTGATCGCGGCGGTGGGGCCGCATCTGCCGGAGGGGGTCGACTTCGTGCCGGGCCATCCGCTCGCGGGGACCGAGCATTCCGGCCCCGAGGCGGCCTTCCCCGAGCTCTTCGAGAACCGCTGGTGCATCCTCACCCCCGCCGAGGGCGCAAGCCCCGAAGCGACGGAGCGGCTGCGCGCCGCCTGGGAGGGCTGCGGCGCCCATGTCGACCTGATGGACGCGGACCATCACGACCTCGTGCTGGCGGTGACGAGCCACGTGCCGCACGTCATCGCCTATACCATGGTCGGCGTGGCGGACGACATGCGGCGGGTGACGGCCTCCGAGGTCATCAAGTACTCGGCCGCGGGCTTCCGGGATTTCACGCGCATAGCGGCGTCCGATCCGACCATGTGGCGGGACGTTTTCCTGACCAACAAGGCCGCGACGCTGGAGATTCTCGGCCGCTTCACCGAGGAGCTTTTCGCGCTGCAACGCGCCATCCGCACCGGCGACGGCGAGCATCTTCACGACTACTTCGCACGCACCCGGGCGATTCGACGCGGCATCATCGAGGCCGGGCAGGACACCGACGCGCCCGATTTCGGTCGGCGCGCGCCGGCGGACCGGCGGTGAGACGCGGCCTCGCGGCGCTGGCCTTCGCGGCCGTCGCGGCGGGGACGGGCGCGGCGGCCGAGGAGGCGGACGGCTACCGCGTCGGTCTCTGCGGCGACCACCGGCTCGAAGGCACGCTGCCCGAACCTCTGGAGGGGCCGGGCTACTGCGGCGTCCCGGCGCCGGTGCGGATCGAGCGGATCGGCTCCGTTTCGCTGCGCCCGCCGGTGACGGTGAACTGCCGCACGGCCCGCGCCCTTTCCGCATGGCTCGAACGAGGGCCGGGACGAGCCGCGCCGCGGCTGCTCGACGGCTCGCTGGAGGCGATCGCGACCAGCGGCAGCTACGCCTGCCGCACGCGCAACTTCCTCGGCGGGCGGCTGTCCGAACATGCGGCGGGAAACGCGATCGATCTGACGGGCTTCGTGCTGCGCGACGGGCGGGTGGTGTCGGTGCTTCGCGACTGGCGCGACGGAGGGCCGAGGGGGGACTTCCTGCTCGCCGCCTGGAGGGCGGCCTGCGGGCCGTTCGGCACCGTCCTGGGGCCGGATCACGACGCGCGGCACCGGAACCACTTCCATCTCGACACCGCCGCGCGAACCGACGGGCCGGCCTGCCGCTAGAAGCGGGGCGCCTCGCCTAGGGGAACGGGGCCGAGGGAAACCCGCCCCTCGGAGAAGACCAGAGGGGCGGAGAGGGTGTCCGACTCCGACGACAGCAGGCTCAGAACCTCCAGCCCGGCGCGGAGCGTCGTGGAGAGGCCGGGCGCGATGGCGCCGGAGCGCTCGGCTGCGGCGAGCATGGCGCGCCAGTTGCGGGCGGTGAGGTCGAGGCGGCCGGTGGGCACGCCGTCCGGCGCCACGTCGAGCCGGCCTTCCGCCTCGAGCCCGAGCGCGCCCCAGCGGATCAGCGAGCGGCGGATCTCCAACGCCGCCGGACGGATGTCCGACTCCTCGACGGCGTGCCGGTCGAGCGGTCGGCGCAGCACGACGGTCATGTCGAGGCCGACCCGGTCGATCCGGTCCGGCAAGGCGCCGCCGAGAGCGCGGGTCAGCCGCTCGCGCAGGGCTTCGGGCGGGGCGACGTCGCGGGCGTCGAAGACCGCGTCGTAGGCGTTCGGTCGCTCCTCCCACGCCTCCGAGCGGCGGACCGAGAGCTGGGCCGTGCCGAGGCCCGCGCTCCATCCCGACTCGCCGGAAAGGGTCAGGGCCTCGGCCTCCATCACCGCGCGGTCGATGGCGAGGTCGGTCGTCGGCAGGAAGGCGGCGGAGGCGCGGAAGGTCTCGGCGCTCGCCTCGGCCGTCTCTCCGGGGACCGAGATCGCGTGCACGCCCGGCCATTCGGCGATGACCTTGTTGGGCTGCCAGGACAGCATGAAGGTGCGGAACACCGGCGCGCTCCAGGCCCAGCCGGCCTCGGGATCGGCGAGGGTCAGCCCCTCCACGGTCATGTCGAAGCGGTTCGGGAAGCCGAGGACCGAGACCTCGGCCTCGGCGACCCAGCCGTCCTCGCGCCGCTCGGCCAGCCAGTCCTCGACGGCGTTCGCCTTCTGGGTCGCCCCGAACCACCACCAGCCCGACCAGGCGGCGAAGGCGAGGAGGACGACGGCGAGGAGGGCGTTGATCTTTCGCATCTCGGCTCCGGTGGGCTCGGCGGGTCGCGCCGCGGCGTGCCGCGCGTTATAGAGGGCCGAAGGCTTCGGGGCGAGGAGGGCGCATGACGCTCGAGGACGGCGACTTCTGGGTGTTCGGGTATGGTTCCCTGATCTGGCGGCCCGGATTTGCGCACGTGGAACGGCGCAAGGCGCGCCTGCCGGGCTATGCGCGGCGCTTCTGCGTGCGCTCGATCCGCTGGCGCGGCACGCCGGAGGCGCCCGGGCTGGTCCTGGGCCTCGACCCCGAGGCGCGGGCCGAGACCTGGGGCGCGGCCTTCCGCGTCGCGGGCGGCGACGCGGCGGAGGTCCGCGCCTATCTGCACCACCGCGAGATGGGCACCGCGAGCTATTTCGAGCGCTTCGAGACCGTGGAGCTCGACTGCGGGACGCCGACGCCGGCGCTCGCCTACGTCATGGACGTCACGCATTTCCAATACGCGCGCCTGCCGGTCGAGGCGCAGGCGGAGATCATCCTGCGCGCCCGCGGCGACGGCGGGCCGAACGTGGAGTATCTGCTGGAGACGGCGGCGCACATGCGCGAAATGGGGCTGGAGGATCCGGAGATGTACGCTCTGGAGGCTCTGGTGAGGGAGCGGTGGAGGGAGGACGCTGCGTAATGCCTGAGTCAAGCTGCTTTGCGGCCCGGATCGAAGGCCTCGCGGCGCTGGAGGATTGTCCAGATGACCGTGACGCGACGCCG
>JAWLFJ010000047.1:0-27754 GCA_041685625.1 Paracoccaceae bacterium
CGGTGTCCCGCGATGCGTGTGTCCGCGCCGCCGCGGAGCGCGCGGCGGCGCGCCGCCTCGCCGCGAGGGCGGGCGTGCCCTTCCGCGGGCTCTGGCTCGCCTGCGATCCGGACGAGATGCGCCGGCGCGTCTCTGCACGGCGCGGCGACGCCTCGGACGCCGACCTCGCGGTGCTGGAGCGTCAGCTCGCCGAGGCCGAGGAACCCGCCGACTGGACCCGCATCCGCTCGGACGGACCGGTGGACGCGGCCGTCGCGTCCATGCTCGAGGCCGTCGAAGCCGGGTAGCGGCGGCAGTCCCTTTCCACGGCCCGAGGCCCGGAACCATCCGCAGCGGCTGCGCGGCTTGAAGCCCGGGCCCTACGGAGACACTCTCAAGACGGAGGCCGGCGTGGCGGCGCTCATGAGGAGGAGACGCGGATGACCGAGACCTGGCGCCATCCGGAGGCCATCACGTCGGCCGAGCGGCTCGAAGCGCGGCTCGGCGAGCCGGATCTTCGCGTGTACGACTGCACGATGCATCTGCGTTACGAGACGGGAACCGGCCGTCCCTACCGGGTGGAGAGCGGCCGGGCCGACTGGGCGGCCGGCCACGTTCCCGGCGCCGCCCATCTCGATCTGCAGGCGGACCTGTCGGATCCGAACGCGGCGACGAGCTTCATGCGCCGCACGCCGGAGGCGACGGCCGCCGCCTTCGCAGCGGCCGGGATAGGCGAGGGGACGCAGGTCGTCCTCTACGCCCGGGGCAACCCGCAATGGGCGACCCGCATCTGGTGGATGCTGCGCTGGATCGGCTTCGACGACGCGGCGGTGCTCGACGGCGGCTTCGAGACCTGGGCGGCCGAGGGACGGCCGATCGAGACCGCCCCCGCCGCCTATCCGCCCGGCACGCTCTCGGCGCGGCCGCGCCCCGACCTCTTCGTCGACAAGGCCGAGATGCTGGTCGCCCTCGGCGACGGCGCCGTCTGCACCCTGAACGCGCTGTCGCCGGATCTGCACTCCGGCGCGAACCCGCGCTACGGCCGGCCGGGACGGATTCCGGGATCGTCCAACGTCCCCGCCGCCTCCCTCGTGGATCCGGAGGCGAAAACGTTCCTGCCGCCCGACGCCGTCGCCGCCGCCTTCCGCGCCGCCGGCGCCACGCCGGACCGGCGCATCCTCAACTACTGCGGCGGAGGCATCGCGGCCACGCTCGACGCCTTCCTGCAGCACCAGCTCGGCTATCCGGAGATCGCGGTCTACGACGCCTCGATGTCGGAGTGGGCGAAGGACGAGACCCTGCCCATCGAGACCGACTGAGACCCGGCGCGGGGATCACACCTCGTCGGGGAAGTGCCGCATCGTCAGGCGGATCGCATTCGGCGCCGCCTGTCCCAGCCCGCAGATCGAGGCGCCCTCCATCGTCTCGCAGAGCGCCTCGAGAAGGGCGCGGTCCCAGCGGTCCGCCTGCATCAGCGTGACCGCCTTGGCGCAGCCGACCCGGCAGGGCGTGCACTGGCCGCAGCTCTCGTCCTCGAAGAAGCGGAGCATGTTCAGCGCTGCGGCCCTGGCGCTGTCCGCCTCCGAAAGCACGACCACGGCGGCTGAGCCGATGAAGCTGCCATGCGCCTGGAGCACGTCGAAGTCGAGCGGCACGTCGTCGAGGCTCGCGGGAAGCAGGCCCGAACTCGGCCCCCCCGGCTGGAAGGCCTTGAGGACGTGCCCCTCCGCCATCCCCCCCGCCGCGGCGATCACGTCGCGGAGGGTGGAGCCGGCGGGGAGCTCGTGGACGCCCGGCCTCGCGACCCGGCCGGAGACCGAGTAACGCCGGACGCCCTTGCGGCCGTTGCGCTCCACCGCGTTCAGGATCTCCGGTCCCTCGCGGCAGACGCGCGCGACCCAATGCAGCGTCTCGACGTTGTGGACGAGGGTCGGGCGGCCGAACACGCCGACCTGAGCGACGTAGGGCGGACGGTGGCGGGGCAGCCCGCGCTTGCCCTCGATCGACTCGATCATCGCGGATTCCTCGCCGCAGATGTAGGCGCCGGCGCCGCGCCGAAGGTCGACGAAGCCGGGCGCGACGATCCCCGCCGCCTCCAGCGCAGCGATCTCGCGGCGCAGGATCTCCAGCACCGCCGGATATTCGTCGCGCATGTAGAGGAAGCAGGTCTCGGCCTCGACCGCCCAGGCGGCGATCAGCATCCCCTCCAGCATCAGATGCGGCCGCGTCTCGAGGCACTCGCGGTCCTTGAAGGTGCCGGGCTCGCCCTCGTCGCCGTTGATCGCGAGATACCGCGGCGCGGGCGCCGCCCGCACGAAGCCCCATTTGCGGCCGGACGGGAAGCCCGCCCCGCCGAGACCGCGGAGCCCCGCCTCGAGCAGCGTCTCCTGCACCGCTTCGGGCGTGCGAGCGCCGCTCCGCAGCGCCTCGAGCGTCGCGTAGCCGCCGCCGGCGCGGTAGGCGTCGAGCCCTTCGTAGTCCGGGATGACGGGGGCCGTGCGCCCCTCCCGCGCGGCGGCCAGCACCGCCTCCGGCGTCGCGCGGTCCACGTGGTGGTGACCGACCTCCGCCGTCGGGGCCACGTCGCAGCGGCCCATGCAGGGCGCGCGCAGCACCCGGATCTCCGCCGGATCGGCGCCGGCCTCCAGCGCCGCCTTCAGCGACTCGGCCCCGGCGAGCTCGCAGGAAAGGCCGTCGCAGACCCGGATGGTGAGGGCCGGCGGCGGGATCTCGTCCTCCTTCACCGGGTCGAAATGGGCGTAGAAGGTCGCGACCTCCCAGACCTCCGCCTGCGAGAGGCGCATCTCCTCGGCCAGCGCCCTGAGATGCGCCGCGGGAAGGTGGCCGAAGCGGTCCTGGATCAGGTGCAGATGCTCGATCAGCAGGTCGCGCCGGCGCGGGCGGTCGCCGAGCAGGGCGCGCACCTCTTCGAGCGCCGCGTCGTCGAGCTGGCGGCCCTTGGGCGTGCCGCGTCCCTTGCCGCGACCGGATTTCCAGACCCCTGCGCCATCTCGTCCGCCGTCCAACGCCATGGCCCGTCTCCCTTCGATCATCCGGCCGACTCTAGGCTGCACGCGGCCTTCGCGGTGGCCCGAAAACGACCGGGCGACGCCCCGGAGGGACCTCCGCCGTTTCCTCCCGGCGCATCCGGCCCTAACTAGGCGACATGATCGCATCGCTCCGCAACGCCTGTCTCGTCCTTGCGCTCTTCGGCGCGCCCGCCGCTGCCGAACCCGAGGCGCCGGTCCCGCCCGATCTCGCGGAGGCGGGCGAGGATCTGAGCCCCGCGGAGTGGCGGCGGCTCGTGGCGGGACGCACCGTCTGGTATCGCATCGGCGAGGCGGTCTGGGGCCGCGAGCGCTACGCCTCGGGCGCCGACAGGGTGGTGTTCCAGTTCCCCGACGGCGAATGCGTCGAGGGCGGCTGGGTCTACCTAGACCCTTGGTACTGCTTCGAGTTCGAGGCGGGAGAGGGCCTCGGCGGTCCGCATTGCTTCCGGCATCTGCGCCATGAGGGGGAGCTCTGGGCGCTCGGGATGGCGGGGGAGCCGCAGCGGGTCGAGCGGATCGACGACACGCCGCTGACCTGCGGGCCCGACGTGGTCAGCTGAGGGCGCGGGCACCGATGTCGCTGCGATGGAAGCCGCCCGGCCAGTCGATCCGCGCGACGCCGGCATAGGCGCGGGAGAGCGCTTCGGCGAGGTCGGCGCCGTGGGCGCAGAGGTTCAGGACCCGGCCGCCGGCGCTCAGGACGCGGCCCTGTTCGGGTTTTGTTCCGGCGTGGAATACCACGCATCCGGGTTCGGACGCGGCCGCCTCGAGGCCGCAGATCGGCTCGTCCTTGGCGTAGGCGCCCGGATAGCCCCTCGCGGCGATCACGACGCAGGCGGCGGCGCCTCCGCGCCATTCCGGGGCGGGCGCCTCGGAGAGCCGCCCCTCGGCGGCGGCGCGGAGCAGGGGCAGGAGATCGGAGGCGAGGCGGAGCATCAGCACCTGGCATTCGGGGTCGCCGAAGCGGGCGTTGAACTCGACCAGCTTCGGCCCCTCGGCCGTCAGCATCAGGCCGGCGTAGAGGACGCCCCGATAGGGCGTGCCGCGTCGCGCCATCTCGTCCAGCACCGGGCGGACGATCTCCGCCATCGCGCGCGCCTCCAGCGCCGGGGTCAGCACCGGCGCGGGCGAGTAGGCCCCCATGCCGCCGGTGTTGGGGCCGCGGTCGCCGTCGAAGGCGCGCTTGTGGTCCTGCGCCGCGCCGAAGGGGATCGCGGTCTCGCCGTCGCAGAGGACGAAGAGGCTGGCCTCCTCGCCCTCCATCATCTCCTCGATCACGCAGGCGCCGCCGGGCGTCTCGAAAAGGGCGTCGAGGGCGGCGAGCGCCTGCGCGACGGTTTCCGCCACCGTCACGCCCTTGCCGGCGGCGAGGCCGTCCGCCTTCACCACGATCGGCGCGCCCTTCGCCTCGACATGGGCGCGGGCGGCCGCAGGATCCTCGAAGCGCGCCCAGGCGGCGGTGGGGGCGGAGACGGCGTCGGCGATCTCCTTGGTGAAGGTCTTGGAGGTCTCGAGCCGGGCCGCCGCCGCGGAGGGGCCGAAGCAGGGGATGCCCGCCTCCGCCAGCGCGTCGGCGACGCCGGCGGCGAGGGGCGCCTCCGGGCCGACGACGACCAGCGCCGCGCCGATCTCCCGCGCGAGGGCGAGGACCGCCCCGGGATCGTCGACGGCGCAGGGCCGGCATTCGGCCACCGCCGCGATCCCGGCGTTGCCGGGCGCCGAGACGAGGCGCGGGGCCTCGGGCGATTGCGCGAGCTTCCAGGCGAGGGCGTGCTCGCGCCCGCCGCCGCCGAGGATCAGGATGGTGGACATCGGCCCCTCCGTCTCGGGTTCGGCGCGGGCGTGGACGCGCCCGCGGATGCCGGGTCGAGGCGCGCCGCCGGACCCTGGCGCCCCTCGCCGAGCCCCTGAAGGGCTCGGCGGCGGGCCGAGGGGGCTCGATGCCCCCGAGGCCCGCACCCCCCTCGGGAGGGGGCGCGGGCCGCCGGCCGTCAGGCGATCTCGGACAGTTTGGCGACGATGGCGTCGCCCATCTCGGAGGTGGTGACGGGGGCGCGGTCGCCGGCCTGCATCAGGTCGGCGGTGCGCATGCCGTCGGCGAGGACGCCGTCGATGGCGCGCTCCAGCAGGTCGGCTTCGGCCCCGGCGTCGAAGGAATAGCGCAGCGCCATGCCGAAGGAGAGGATGCAGGCGATGGGGTTGGCCTTGCCGCTGCCGGCGATGTCGGGGGCGGAGCCGTGCACCGGCTCGTAGAGCGCCTTCGGCCGGCCGTTCGCCATCGGCGCGCCGAGCGAGGCCGAGGGCAGCATCCCGAGCGAGCCGGTCAGCATCGCCGCCACGTCCGACAGCATGTCGCCGAAGAGGTTGTCCGTCACGATCACGTCGAACTGCTTGGGCCAGCGCACCAGCTGCATGCCGCCGGCGTCGGCGTACATGTGCTCGAGCTCGACGTCGGGATATTCGGCGTCGTGCACCTCCTGCACCACGTCGCGCCAGAGCACGCCGGATTCCATGACGTTGGCCTTCTCCATCGAGCAGACCTTGTTGCGGCGGCGGCGCGCCAGCTCGAACGCGGAGCGGGCGACGCGGGCGATCTCGCTCTCGGTGTAGCGCTGGGTGTTGATGCCGACGCGCTCGTTGCCTTCCTCGAACACGCCGCGCGGCTCGCCGAAATAGACGCCGGAGGTCAGCTCGCGGATGATCATGACGTCGAGGCCGGCGATCACGTCCTTCTTCAGGGAGGAGAAGTCGGCGAGCGCGTCGAAGCAGACCGCGGGGCGGAGATTGGCGTAGAGGTCCATCTCCTTGCGCAGGCGCAGCAGCCCGCGCTCGGGCTTCACGCTGAAGTCGAGCTTGTCCCATTTCGGGCCGCCGACGGCGCCGAGCAGCACGGCGTCGGCCGCCTGCGCCTTCTCCATCGTGGCGTCGGCGAGGGGCGCGCCGTGCAGGTCGTAGGCGCAGCCGCCGACGAGATCCTCCGAGACGTCGAAGGCGAGGCCGCGCTGGGCGCCGAACCAGTCGACGACCTTGCGGACCTCGTCCATCACCTCGGGGCCGATGCCGTCGCCGGGCAGGATCAGGAGGGTGTTCGGCATGGTCGGGCGCTCCTCGTCTTTCGGCCTCTGCGGCGGGCCGGGGTCCGGTAGCCCCGGGCGCACGTGGGGTCAAGCGGGCCTCAGCCGGTCAGCCCGCGGCGGATCAGGTTGAGCCCGGCGACGACGAGGACGGCGAGCGTGACCTTGCGGAACACCGCGGGGTCGAGCCGGTCCTGCACCGCGAGGCCGAAGGCCATGCCGATCAGCGCCGGCGCCAGCATCGCGAGGGTGAGCGTCCCCCCCTGCCCCAGCAGCAGACCGGAGCGAAGATGCGCGGCCACCAGCACGATCGAGCCGATCAGGAAGCTGATGCCCTGGGCGCGGACCGCGTCGCGCTTCTCGATCTCGAGCGCGGCGAGGTAGAGCACCACGGGCGGCCCCCAGATGCCGGAGAGCCCGCCGAAGAAGCCGCCGACGAGGGCGACGCCGCCCTCCACCGGCAGTTCCATGCGCTTGGAGGGCTTCGGCAGGCGCAGGCCGAGAAGCTGCAGCAGGCCGAAGGCGAAGACGCCGGATCCGAGGATCAGGAACAGCACCCTGTCCGGCAGCACCGCGACGAGCTGGGCGAAGAGGCCGATCAGCACGAAGAGCATCAGGTTGAGCCGCCAGAAGCGCTTGAGGCTGCCCCAGGCGGCGCCGAAGCCCTGGCGGAAGGTCTGCCAGACGTTGGTGACCACGGTGGGGCCGATCAGCGCCGCGACGGCGAGCGTCGGCGGATAGACCGAGCCGAGACCGGAGAGCGCGATCAGCGGCAGCGCGAAGCCGACGGCGCCCTTCACGAAGCCGGCGGCGGTCATGAAGGCGAGGCCGAGGAGGAGCGCGGCGAGGCCGTGCTCCGCGAGGAGGCTGTCGAGCGGCATGGCGCGGGTCATAGCCTTCGCCGCCGGCGGCGGAAAGGTGCCACGGCGGCGAGCAACTTCCGGAACGTTTCGCCGCAGGCGCGTGCAATCTTGTTGCGCTCGCGTTGACGGACTGCGGGGGCGGGGCTAGCGTCCGCGCCGACGCCGCAACGATTCCGCGCTGCATCATGGACCCGTCGCCCGGCTTCGGGCAGGCTGGAGACGCCGGGCAGCCGACGAGAGGATGGACGCATGAACCAGGTCGCCGCCATCGACGCGCAGGACGCCGTCCTGCTGCCGGATCTCATGGACCTCGTGGCCGAGGCCGTGCCCGCCGCCGAGACGGTGCTGACGGAGGCGCGCAGCGCGCTGGCCGACAAGGTGGTGGTGGACGGCCGCCCCTCCGGCAAGGCGCTGGAGGCGGAGCAGTTCGGCGCCCACGCCCTCGCCTGGGTCGCCACCTATGTCGAGAGCCTTCGCCAGATGCAGGGCTGGGCCCGGCGGCTGGAGGCCGAGGGCAAGCTCGGCGAGATGGAGCGGCTGATCCTGCAGATCGGCTTCGGCGAGTATCTCCAGCAGCTTCATGGCGGGCTCCCGATGAGCCAGGGCGAGGTGGCGCGCCTGCAGGACATCGGCGTGAGCCGGGACGCGCAGCGGGCGCTGATGGTCCCGGCCGTGATGACGCTGACGCAGACGGGCAACTCCGACGCGGCGCGGCGGCGGCTGGTGGCGCTGATGCGCGAGCGTGCGGGGTCCGCCACCTTCGGGGACTGCGGACTCGACGAGGAGTACGAGATGGTGCGGGACCAGTTCCGCCGGTTCTCGGACGAGAAGGTCGCGCCCTACGCGCACGAGTGGCACCTGAAGGACGACCTCATTCCGCTCGAGATCATCTCGGAGATGGCGGAGCTCGGCGTCTTCGGGCTGACCATTCCGGAGGACCACGGCGGCCTCGGGATGGGCAAGACGGCGATGTGCGTCGTCTCGGAGGAGCTGTCGCGCGGCTATATCGGGGTCGGGAGCCTCGGCACCCGCTCGGAGATCGCGGCGGAGCTGATCGTCTGCGGGGGAACGGACGCGCAGAAGGAGAAGTGGCTGCCGAAGCTCGCCTCGGCCGAGATCCTGCCGACGGCGGTGTTCACCGAGCCGAACACGGGCTCGGACCTCGGCAGCCTGCGGACGCGCGCGGCGAAGGACGGCGACGACTATCTGGTGACCGGCAACAAGACCTGGATCACGCATGGCGCGCGGGCCGACGTGATGACGCTGCTGGCGCGGACCGATCCGAGCACGAGCAACTACTCCGGCCTCTCCATGTTCCTCGCCGAGAAGACGCGCGGCGACGATGCGGACATGTTCCCGGACGAGGGCATCACGGGCGGCGAGATCGAGGTGCTCGGCTATCGCGGCATGAAGGAATACGAGATCGGCTTCGACGGCTTCCGCGTGAAGGGCGAGAACCTGCTCGGCGGCGTCGAGGGCCAGGGCTTCAAGCAGCTGATGCAGACCTTCGAGAGCGCGCGCATCCAGACCGCGGCGCGGGCGATCGGGGTGGCGCAGAACGCGCTCGACGTCGCGACGAAGTACGCCGAGGACCGCAAGCAGTTCGGCAAGAGCCTGATCGAGTTCCCGCGCGTCTACTCCAAGCTCGCCATGATGGCGGTGGAGATCATGATCGCGCGCCAGCTCACCTACTTCTCGGCGCGCGAGAAGGACGCCGACCGCCGCTGCGACCTCGAGGCCGGCATGGCCAAGCTTCTCGGCGCCCGCGTCGCCTGGGCGGCGGCGGACAACGGCGTGCAGATCCACGGCGGCAACGGCTTCGCGCTGGAGTACCCGATCAGCCGGGTGCTCTGCGACGCGCGGATCCTCAACATCTTCGAGGGCGCCGCCGAGATCCAGGCGCAGGTGATCGCGCGGCGGCTGCTGGAGACCGGAAACTGATGCGCTTCGGCGCGGCGGCGGTCGCGGCGGCGCTGCTCGGCGGCGGGGCGCTCGCGCAGGAGGCGGGCGGGGACGGCGACCGGCTCGTCGGCACGCTCTGGGCGTTGGAGACGCTGCGGGGCGAGCCGTTCGAGGCCCGGGCGGTGATGGCCTTCGGCGAGGACGAGATCGGCGAGCCGCTGCTGCGCGGCGAGGCGCCGTGCAACAGCTTCCGCGGCATCTACGGCGTGCAGTCGCCCGAGGGCGGCATGTTCGACGCCGGCCCGCTGGCGGCGACGCGCATGGCCTGCCCGGAGCTGGATGCGGAGACCGCGTTCCTTTCCGCCCTCCAATCCGCCGTCGAGGCCGAGATCGAGGACGGGCGGCTGATCCTGCGCGGACCGGAAGGCGCGGAGATGACCTTCGTCGCGGAGGGACCGGCCGCCGTGCGGCCGCCGTCCGGCGAGAGCGCGGACGACGAGTGAGGCTCCGGCGCCTTGGCGTGGGCGTCGGCGTATCGAAGCGGCACGGGGATCTTTCGTTCCCGACGACGCCGCGTCGTCCGGCGCCGCCTTCAGGACCTTTGCGGGGGGCGCTCGCGCCCGCACATCCCCATTGCAGGCGGCGGCGCGGAGCGGCGCCGACGCGAGGCGCGCGCAGGGCCGGGGGGCGCGGCGCATCCGCCCCGCGATTGAACGGCGCCGGCGCCGGCCCCATATATCCTCATGAACGGGGTCGCCTCTGCAGGGGCCCCGCCGGCAAGTCGCTTGAGAGAGGACGACGCCTGATGTCGCGGATGACCTTCGCCTCGCACCCGTTCCTGCTCGGGTTCGAACAGCTGGACCGACTCGTGGAACGGACCGCGAAGACTTCCAGCGACGGCTACCCGCCGTACAACATCGAGCAGCGCGGGGACGGCGCCTATCGGATCACGCTCGCGGTCGCGGGCTTCCGGGAGGAGGATCTCTCCGTGACGGTCGAGGATCGCCAGCTCGTGATTCGCGGCCGCCAGTCCGAGGACGAGGCGGAGCGGGTGTTCCTGCACCGCGGGATCGCGGCGCGGCAGTTCCAGAAGAGCTTCGTGCTCGCCGAGGGCATGGAGTGCGAGGCCGCCAGCCTCGGCAACGGGCTTCTGCACGTCGATCTCCGGCGCAGGGCGCCCGAGGGCGTGGTGCAGACCGTGAAGATCACGCCGAACTGAGCGGACGCCGGACCGTATCGAAACAGGAGACCCCGACCCAGGAGGCCCTATCATGACCGACGAGACCAAGACCTTCGACGCGCTCGATCTGCCGAGCGACATCGTCTACGTCCGCGAGCTGCGCCCGGACGAGGCCGCGGACCTGCCGCAGCCGCCCGAGGACGACCGCAAGATCTACGCGATCCACGACGAATCGGGCGCCCGGCTCGCGCTGACCGACGACCGCGGCCTCGCCTTCCAGCTGGCGCGGCAGAACGACCGCACGCCGGTGAGCGCGCACTGACGCCTCGCTCCGTCGATCGCGCCTCGTCGCGGTCGACGGGCGCAGGGACCTCGAGGCTGCGGCCGCCGCAGAGGGTCGGCCACGTCGAGCCCTGCCGCAAGGCGCGTTCCGCCGGGGAAGACGTGACGTCCCCCAAGCGGAACGCTCAGGCGGCGTCCGAGGCCAGATCCTCGACCAGAATGGCGTAGAGCGCGGCGGCGTCCGAGGTCGCGCGAAGCTTCGCGCATCGTCCATCGTCGCGCAGCAGCCGGGAGACCCGCGCGAGCGCGCGCAGATGGTCGGCACCCGCGCTCTCCGGCGCGATCAGCAGGAAGACGAGGTCCACCGGCCCGTCGTCCGCCGCATCGAAGTCGACGCCCTTCTCCAACCGCGCGAAGAAGCCCGCGATGCGGTCCACTCCCGGCATGCGGGCGTGGGGCACGGCGACGCCGCGGCCCATTGCGGTCGCGCCCAGCCGCTCGCGCTCCATCAGCGCGTCGAACACGGCTCGCGGCTCCAATCCCAGACGGTCCGCGGCGCGGCCCGACAGGTCGTTCAGAAGCTGTTTCTTCGATCCGGCCCGGAGATGCGGAAAGACCGCGTCCGGCCCGATGAGAGCGTCAAGCGTCATGGAGGCGTCTCGCTTGTCGTCGGCAAAGCCGTGCGCCGGCCGATCCGTCGTCGCCCGGGGGATCCCCGGATCGGCGGCGCGGCCGGCGGCCGGTGTCCTGCTGCTCGCGTCGCCGAACCTCAGCGGTCCGGCAGGTTGGCCGGGTCGACCCAGCCGATGTTTCCGTCAGGCCGGCGAAATACCACGTTGAGCCCACCATGGGAATCATTGTTGAAGAGCAGGAACGCCTCGTCCGCCATTTCCATCTGCATGACCGCCTCTCCGACGGTAAGCCTTTGGATACTATGGCGCATTTCGGCCACGACGACCGGCTGGCCGCCGCCCTCGGCGCCGCCGTCGTCCTCGGCCTCCTCCTCGGCGCGGAGCACGAAGGCCTGCGCCTCGAGGGCGGCGACGGGTTCGATCCTCGCCTTGTGGTGATCCTTGAGTCGGCGCTTGTAGCGGCGGAGCTGCTTCTCCAGCCGGTCGCAGGACGCCTCGGCCGCCGCATAGGGATCGGTGGCGCGGCCCCGGGCCTTGGCGTGCAGGCCGGTGGAGAGATGGGCGGTCGCGTCGCAGACGATCTCGTGCCCGTCGCGCGAGAACGTCACGACGCTGTCGATCGGATTCTCCGCATACTTCTCCACCGCGGCGATGAAGCGCTCCTCGGCATGGGTGCGCAGGGCGTCGCCGATGTCGATCTGCTTGCCGGTGACCTGGATGTGCATGGAGCCTCCCGTGGATGCCGGTCGGGACGGACCGGGCCGCGAGCCTTCCCCGGGGCCGCTCAACCCGCGGTCGCGCCCGTCTTCAGGCGGCGGCGACGGGTCGAGGAGGGGATGCTCATGCCTTCACGATATTTGGCCACGGTGCGACGCGCAACATCGACCCCCTCCGCCTTGAGCCGCTCGGCGAGGGCGTCGTCCGAGAGCGTGGCGCGCGCGTCCTCGGCCTCGATCAGGGCCTTGATGCGGGCGCGCACGGCGACGGCGGAATGCGCCTCGCCCCCGTCGGCGGCGGCGAGAGCCTGGCTGAAGAACCAACGCAGCTCGAAGGCGCCGCGCGGACAGGCGAGGCGCTTGCCCGCGGCGACGCGCGAGACGGTGCTTTCGTGCACGCCGATCTCCTCGGCCACCATGCGGAGCGTCATCGGGCGCAGCGCCGCGACCCCCTCGCGCAGGAACCCGTCCTGCCGGCGCACGACCTCGCCGGCGACGGCGAGGATGGTGCGCGCGCGCTGGTCGAGACTGCGCAGCAGGAATGCGGCGGATTGCGCGCAGTCCGAGACGAAGGCGCGCGCAGCCGCGTCGCCTCCGCCCGCGACGCGCGCGGCGTAGCGCCGGTCGACGAGCAGGCGCGGCAGCGTCGCCTCGTTCAGCGTCACGTCCCAGCCGCCGCCGGGCGCGGCGCGGACCAGCACGTCGGGCGGCGCGGCGGGGGCGGGCCCCTCGCCGAGGCCGAGGCCGGGCCGGGGATCGAGGCCGCGGAGCTCCGCCGCCATCTCCCGGATCTCGTCCGGCTCGACGCCGCAGCGGCGGGCGAGGGCGCGCAGGTCGCCCTTGGCGAGCAGCGGCAGATGGTCGAGCAGCGCCTGCATGGCGGGGTCGAGGCGGTCCCGCGCGGCGAGCTGCAGGGCGAGACATTCGGCGAGGGTCCGGGCGCCGACGCCGGCGGGCTCGCAGCGCTGGAGGAGGGTCGTCGCGGCCTCAACCGTCGCGGGGGAGACGCCGAGACGCGCGGCGGTCTCGGCGGCGTCGGCGCGGAGCCAGCCGTTGCCGTCGACCTCGGCGGCGAGGTGGAGGGCGACGGCGCGCACGGCCGGCGGCGCGCGCATCAGGCGGATCTGACCGCAGAGCAGTTCGAGCCGGGTGGGCGTCGCGGCGTGCGCGGCCTCGAAGGGGGCGGAAGCCTCGTCTCCGGAGCCGGAGCCGGCGCCGCGGCGGGCGGGCTCGGCGTCCCAGAGATTCTCCGCCCCACCGTCGAGGCGTCCGGCGGCGGCCCCGGGATCGGGCGCCGAGAGCGCCGCCTCCAGCCGTTCGGCCGGCGTGGGGGGCGGGGCAGCGGCCTCGGACCCGCCCTCGGCGCGCAGAAGCAGGGGATTTCGCTCCAGCTCGCTCTCGAGGAAGCGGTCGAGTTCAAGGTTGTTCAGCTGGAGGAGCTGGATCGCCTGACGCAGCTGCGGCGTCATGACCAGCTGCTGGCTCTGCCGGATCTGCAGCCGCGGCCCGATCATGCCCGTTCCCCTCCGCCGCGCGGGACCGCCCCGCGCCGCCGGCAGGGCGGATCAGTAGCGAAAGCCCTCGCCGAGATAGACGCGCCGGACGTCCGCGTCGGCGACCACCTCGCTCGGGGGGCCGCTCATCAGCATCTTCCCCTCATGCAAGATGTATGCCCGGTCGATTATCCCCAATGTTTCGCGCACATTGTGGTCGGTGATCAAGACCCCGATGCCGCGCCCGCGCAGATGGCCGACGAGGGTGCGGATGTCGTTGACGGCGATCGGATCGACCCCGGCGAAGGGCTCGTCGAGCAGCACGTAGGCGGGGTCGGAGGCGAGGCAGCGCGCGATCTCGACGCGCCGGCGCTCGCCGCCCGAGAGGGCCGGCGCGGGGGCGCGGCGCAGATGTTCGATCGAGAATTCGGCGAGCAGCCGGTCGAGCCGGCTCGAGCGCTTCGCGCGGCTCGGCTCCACCAGTTCGAGCACGGCGAGGATGTTCTCCTCGACCGTCAGGCCGCGGAAGATGCTCGCCTCCTGCGGCAGGTAGCCGAGGCCGAGGCGCGCGCGACGGTACATCGGCAGCTCGGTCACGTCGCGCCCGTCGATCGCGATCGTGCCCGAATCCGCCGGGATCAGCCCTGTGATCATGTAGAAGCAGGTGGTCTTGCCCGCGCCGTTGGGCCCGAGCAGGCCGACCACCTCGCCGCGGTGCAGCTCCAGCGCGACGTCGCGGACCACGGGACGGCGCCGGAACGACTTGCCGAGGCCCCGCACCACGAGACCTCCGCTCTCGGCGGCGAGGCTCGGCCCCTCCGTGGGGCGGGGGAGGGCGTCATCCGCCACCGGGCTCGTCGCTTTCGTTCGAGCCGGACCCGTCCTGCACGGGCGGCGTGAACACCGAGCGGACGCGCCCGCCGGAGATCTCGCCGGCGCCCGCGTTCAGGTCGATGCGCAGCGTCTGCCCGGAGATCGCGTTCTCGCCCTGGGTCAGGACCACGTCGCCGCCCATCTCGACGACTCCGCCGGAGACGTCGTATTCGGCCCACGCGCCGCGTGCGGTCTCGGCCCCGTTGGACAGGAACACGTCGCCGTCGGCGCGCAGGCTCTCGATCCGGCCGGTGGCGGCGTCGCCGCCGCCGTCGCCGCCGTAGGAGACGACCACCGTCTCCGCCGTGAGACGCAGCGTCCCCTGCCCGGCCACCACCTCGCCGCGGAAGGTCGCCTGCTGGCGAGCCTGGTCGACGGCCAGGCTGTCGGCGGTGATCTCGATCGGCTGGCCGGCGTCGTGCTTGAACGAGCCGAAGGGGCTCGGTCCGTCCTGCTGGCCCCAAGCGGGGGCGGCTGCGAGCAGCAGCGCGACGAACAGCGCGCGCGGCGGCGGCGTCGAAGTCATGCGGCGCTCCCTTATCCCAAGGCCTGCGGTGGGGCGCGGGATCAACGCGCCGGCGCGGGCGTCCAGGTGACGCGCACCCCGCCCTCGAACCAGAGATAGTCCCCCTGCGGGAGCGCGCCAAGCGCAGCCGGATCGTCGCCCTCGTCCGGCGCCCCGACGCGGCGGGCGCGGAAGCTTCCGGCGGCGATGGAACCGCTCGGTCCCTCGGCCGTCACCGGCCCCGGCGCGACCAGCTGCCCCTCGTCCAGATCGGCCTCCACCCGTTCGGTGCGGACGCGGTAGCCGTCCGAGGTGTCCAGCGCGACGTCCCCGGAGAGGGAGAGAGTCTGCGCCTTCGGTCGGAGCGCCCCCTGCCCGGCGGCGATCTCGATCTCCCGGCCGTCGTCCTGCCGGAACTCGGCGCGCACGCTCTCGAGCTCGACGGCCTCGGGGTCCGGGCCGTCGGGCACGGCGCGCTCGGCGGTGACGACGAAAGGCTCGCCGGCCGCGGTGGCGCCGGCGATTCGCGGACGGGTGACGGCGAGCCCCTCGCCCAGCGCCACCAGATCGGCGGAGGTGTAGACCAGCCCGCCGTCGAAATGCGTCTCGCGCGGCCAGAGGAAGATCGAGGACAGCAGCGCCAGCGCCAGCAGAGGCAGCACGATCTTCAGGCTGCGCACCAGTCGGGTGTAGCCGGTGACCTCGCGGCGGGGCGGCGGGGCCACCGGTCAGCCGTGATCGAGCCCGGCGCGCAGGCAGTCGTGCACGTGCAGGATGCCGACGGGCGCGGGCTCGGAGGCGGGGTCCGCCACGAAGATGCAGAGCACCGGGCGCTCGGGGTCGTTCATCAGGTTCAGCGCCTCGGAAGCGAGGGCGCCGGGGGCGATGACCCGGGGCGAATGGGTGGCGACGTCGCCGGCGCGAAGCTCCAGCAGCCCGTCCATGTTGCGCCGGAGGTCCCCGTCGGTGACGACGCCGACCAAGGCGCCTTCGGGGTCCAGCACACCGGCGATGCCGAAGCCCTTGCGCGTCATCTCGAGCAGGACGTCGCGCATCGAGGCGTCGGCGCCGACCAGCGGCATCGCCGCGCCGACATGCATCAGGTCGCGCACCTTGATCAGCTGCGCGCCGAGCTTGCCGCCGGGATGGAACAGCCGGAAATGTTCGGCCGTGAACTCCCGCCGCTCCATCAGCGCGACGGCGAGCGCGTCGCCGAGCGCCATGGTCAGGGTCGTCGAGGTGGTGGGCGCGAGGCCGACCGGACAGGCCTCCGGCGCGCGGGGGAGCTGCAGGCGGATGTCGGCGGCCTGAAGCAGCGCGCTTTCGGCGCGGCTCGCGACGCCGATCAGCGGGATGCCGAAGCGCTTGCAATGCGCGATGACGTCCGCGAGCTCGGGCGTGCCGCCGGAATTGGAGAGCACCAGCGCCACGTCCTGCGAGGTCAGCATGCCGAGATCGCCGTGGCTCGCCTCGGCCGGGTGAAGGAACTGCGCGGGGGTGCCGGTGGAGGCGAGGGTCGCGGCGATCTTGCGCGCGACGTGGCCGGACTTGCCCATGCCGGAGACCACGATGCGCCCCGGGCAGGCGAGCATCCGCTCCACCGCGTCGGCGAAGGCGTCGCCGAGTCCGTCGGCCATCGCGGTCAGCGCGGCGGCCTCGAGAGAGAGGACGCGTCGGCCGATCTCGACGTCGCGGCGACGCGGCTCGGGCGTCGTCCCGGTGGGGGCGGGGGCCGGGATCTCGGCGGAGAGGCGGGCGGGCTCGGCGGTCATCGGATCGGGGCGGCTCCTGTCGCGGCGCTCAGTGCGCGAAGACATCCTCCTCCGCCCAACCGGCGAGGTCCAGCCGCGCGCGGTCGGGGAGGAAGGCGAAGCAGGCTTCGGCGAAGGCGAGGCGGTCCTCGCGCACCAGCCGGCGGGTCAGTTCCTCGCGCAGGCGGTGCAGGTGCAGGACGTCCGAGGCCGCGTATTCGAGCTGGGCCTGGGTCAGCCGCTCCGCCCCCCAGTCGGAGGTCTGCTGCTGCTTGGAGAGGTCGATGCCGAGAAGCTCCTGGCAGAGGTTCTTCAGGCCGTGCCGGTCGGTGTAGGTGCGGCAGAGCTTGGAGGCGATCTTGGTGCACCAGACCGGGCGGGCCACGGTCTCGAGCCGGTTCGCGAGCACGGCGATGTCGAACCGGCCGAAATGGAACAGCTTGAGCCGGTCCGGATCCGCGAGCAGGCGGGAGATGTTGGGCGCGGCATGCGGCCCCGTGGGCGCGCCGATCGGGATCCGCACGACGTGGGCGTCGCCGTCGCCGGACGAGAGCTGCACGACGCAGAGCCGGTCGCGATGCAGGCCGAGGCCCATCGCCTCGGTGTCGATGGCGACGACGGGGCCGAAGTCGAGACCCTCGGGCAGGTCGCCTTCGTGCGAATGGATGGTCATCGCGCCTCGCTCGCGCCTCGCGGGGCGAGACGCCCGGCCTCGCGAAGGAAGAGGTTGGTGCCCAGGAGAAGACTCGAACTTCCACGCCCTATTCGGGCACTAGGACCTGAACCTAGCGCGTCTACCAATTCCGCCACCTGGGCAGGTGTCGTGGCCGCGGGAGTTAGGACCCGCGGGCCGGCGTGTCAACGGGGGTCGCGACGGGAATCCAGGCGTCCGACGTGACGCGGGCGGAAACGCCGCCTTGCCGCCGGTCGGCCTGGAGGATAGCACGCCTGAGGCGCGTCGGAGCGCGCCGGAACAACGTGGGAGAACCGGATGACCGCGACCGCGCCTCTCGTCACCATCGTCGGCGGCTCCGGTTTCGTCGGCCGCTACATCGCGCAGGCGATGGCGCGCCGCGGCTGGCGCGTGCGCGTCGCCGTGCGACACCCGAACGAGGCGCATTTCGTCCGGCCCTACGGCGACGTCGGGCAGGTCGAGCCGGTGCAGGCGAACATCCGCGACGAGGCGTCGCTGCGCCGCGCCGTGAAGGGCGCGACGGCGGTGGTCAACTGCGTCGGCGTGCTGGCCGAGAGCGGATCGCAGAGCTTCCGGGCGCTGCAGGCGGAAGGCGCCGCGCGCGCCGCCCGCGTCGCCGCGGAGGAGGGCGTGGAGCGCTTCGTCCAGATCTCCGCCATCGGCGCCGATCCCGAGAGCCCGTCCGCCTACGGACGCACCAAGGCCGAAGGCGAGGCCGCGGTGCGCGAGGCGTTCCCCGACGCGGTGACCCTGCGCCCCTCCATCGTGTTCGGGCCGGAGGACGAGTTCTTCAACCGTTTCGCCGCGATGAGCCGGTTCTCGCCGGCGCTGCCGCTGGTGGGGGCGGAGACGAAGTTCCAGCCGGTCTACGTGGTCGACGTGGCCGAGGCGGCGGCGATGGCCGCCGTGGGCGAGGCGCGGCCGGGGATCTACGAGCTCGGCGGTCCGCGCGTGGCGACGTTCCGCGAGTTGATGGAGCTGCTGTTGGAGGTGATCCGCCGGCGCCGGCTGATTTTGGCCCTGCCCGAGGGCATGGCGCGGTTCATGGCCAGGAGCTTCGCGCTGCTCGGCAAGGCGACCTTCGGGCTGCTGGGGGAGCCGCCGATCACCGAGGACCAGATCGAGCAGCTTCAGCGCGACAACGTGGTCTCGCCCGACGCCCGCGGCTTCGCCGAGCTCGGCATCGAGCCGACGGCGATGGAGGTGGTGCTCGACAGCTATCTCTGGCTCTGGCGGCCCGGCGGTCAGTACATGAAGATCGCCGAGCGCGCGAAGCGCATGCGCCCCTGATCAGGCGTAGAGCCAGACCAGAAGCGCGCCTCCGAGGATCAGCCGGTAGATCACGAAGGGCGTGAGGCTCCAGCTGCGGAGCATGCGCATCATCACCGCGAGCGCGGCGAAGGCCGAGACGCAGGCGAGGCCCGCGGCGATGGCGGCGTCGACGCCGAGCGCGGCGTCGCCCGAGTCGATCAGATCCTTGGCGGTGACGGCGCCGGCGGCGAGGATCGTCGGGATCGACATCAGCATGGCGAGGCGCGCGGCATCGACGCGGGCGTAGCCGAGGGCGCGGGCGGCGGTGATGGTGATGCCCGAGCGCGAGGCGCCGGGGATCAACGCGAGCACCTGCGCGAGGCCCATCAGCGCCGCGTCGCGCGCCGTCCAGCTCTCGGCCGGGCGGTCGCGCGGCCCCAGCCGGTCGGCGAGCCATAGGACGACGCCGAAGGCCAGGGTGGCCCAGGCGATCACCTCGACGTCGCGGAAGACGTCCATGCGCCCGGCCGCGGCGAGGGCGAGGCCGGCGAGGACCACCGGGACGGTGGAAAGGGCGAGCAGCAGCGCCAGCCGCGCCTCCGGCGTAGAGACGCGGCCGAGAAGGACGTGGACGCCGCCGAGAGCCGCGGCCCGGACCTCGGCCCGGAAGAAGGCGACGACGGCGACGAGGGTGCCGACATGCACGGCGACGTCGATGGCGAGGCCCTGATCGACCTCTCCGGTCAGCGCGGGGAACAGCGCGAGATGGCCGGAGGAGGAGATCGGCAGGAACTCCGTCACGCCCTGTATGAGGGCGATCAGGACCAGGTTCATGAGGGGCATTGTCGGGCGGGCCTCGATGCGGCGGGACCGGGCGGGATTAGCCGAAGTCCCGGCGCCGGGCCAGCCCCGCGGAGGTCGTAAACGAACTTGACCCATCTCAGGGACGCACGGGCCGGGCGGGGCTCCGGGGCTCCGGCCACGGCGGTCGCCGGCGCCAACAAGGTCAGCATAGCTGTCTTTTAATCCCCGACACCTTGCGATACGTGTCTCGCGACGGCGGGTGCGGGGGGAATCTCGCGCCCGTCTTTTCGACTTCGCTCGCTTCGGGCGCCGCAGGACACACGGTCGGGAGACTCCGATGGCTCAGAAGATGCTCAAGTTCGTGGATGTGCCGATCGGGATGCCGGAGAAGCGCTCGGTCGACGATCGTCGCGAGGATTTCGACGAGATATACCGGGAATACGCCGAGGAGAAGGCGGCGGAGCAGTCGGCGCGCTGCTCTCAGTGCGGCGTGCCCTACTGCCAGACGCACTGTCCGCTGCACAACAACATTCCCGACTGGCTCAAGCTGACCGCGGAAGGGCGGCTGGAGGAGGCCTACGAGGTCTCCCAGGAGACCAACACCTTCCCCGAGATCTGCGGCCGGATCTGTCCGCAGGACCGGCTCTGCGAGGGCAACTGCGTGATCGAGCAGGCCGGGCACGGCACGGTGACCATCGGCGCGGTGGAGAAGTACATCACCGACACGGCGTGGGAGAAGGGCTGGGTCAAGCCGATCCGGCCGGCGCGGGAGCTGAGCGGCTCGGTCGGCGTGATCGGGGCCGGGCCGGGCGGCCTCGCCGCCGCGGACCGGCTGCGGCGCATGGGCTTCCAGGTGACGGTCTACGACCGCTACGACCGTTCCGGCGGGCTGATGACCTACGGGATCCCGGGCTTCAAGCTCGAGAAGGACGTGGTGATGAAGCGCAACCATCAGCTCGAGGACGGCGGCGTCGTCTTCAGGCTGGACTGCGAGATCGGCAAGGACGTGACCTTCGCCGAGCTTCAGGCGCGGCACGACGCCGTGCTGATCGCCACCGGCGTCTACAAGTCCCGCGACATCCGCGCCCCCGGCGTCGGCATGAAGGGGATCGTGCGGGCGATCGACTATCTCACCGCCTCGAGCCGCAAGTATTTCGGCGACGACGTGCCGGAGTTCGACTCGGGCGAGCTGAACGCCGAGGGCAAGCGCGTCGTGGTGATCGGCGGCGGCGACACGGCGATGGACTGCGTGCGGACCGCGGTGCGCCAGGGCGCGACCAGCGTGAAGTGCCTGTATCGGCGCGACCGCCAGAACATGCCGGGCTCCCAGCGCGAGGTCGCGAACGCCGAGGAGGAGGGGGTCGAGTTCGTCTGGCTCTCCGCCCCCAAGGGCTTCACGGGCGAGGACGCGGTGGACGGCGTTCGCACGATCCGCATGCGCCTCGGCGCGCCGGACGTCACCGGCCGGCAGGCGCCGGAGGAGATCGAGGGCTCGGACTACACCGAGCCGGCGGATCTGGTGATCAAGGCGCTCGGCTTCGAGCCGGAGGAGATCGTGAAGCTCTGGGGCGTCGACGGGCTCGAGGTCACGCGCTGGGGCACGATCAAGTCGGATTTCCGGACGCACGAGACCTCCCTGCCCGGCGTCTACGCGGCGGGGGACATCGTGCGCGGCGCCTCGCTCGTGGTCTGGGCGATCCGCGACGGGCGCGAGGCGGCGGACGCGATCGCCGAGCGGCTGCTCGGCGCGGCGGCGGTGGCGGCGGAATGACCGGGGCGCGCGGCAGGGGAATCGCGTGCCGCTGGCGTGCCGCCTGCGGCGGACCTGCGTCGGCCTCCGGCGCCGCCGGGGTCGGCCTTGCGTCGGAGTCCGGCATGCCGCGCGTCGGACCAGGGTGGGACGTCCGTGCCGCGAACGTCGGACCTTCGTCCGCACGTCGTACCGACATGGCGCCGACACCCCCGGCGAGCGCCGCGGCGCGGTCGGTCAGCGCGGCTGACCTTTCGCGCCGGCCGCCGATGCCGCGACGCGCCGAGGATTACATGAGGACGTTGACGAAAGGTCGTCGCGACGCGCGGCTTTCGGCGGGAGGGCGGCTCGGCCGGGCGGCGCGGGTCGCGGCGGCCGCGCTCCTACTCTCGGCCGGCGCGGCGGCGGCGGCCTCGCCCTATTCGGGGGAGGAGGGACGGACGATCGCCTCGCTCTCGGAGGCGGACGTGGCGGCGCTGCTGGCGGGCGAGGGCCACGGCTTCGCGCTGCCGGCGGAGCTGAACGGCTGGCCGGGGCCGGCGCATCTGCTGGACCTGGCCGAGCCGCTGGCGCTCACGGCGGAGCAGGTCGCCGCGGTCGAGACGATCTTCGGGGCGATGCGCGCCGAGGCGAAGCGGCTCGGCGCGGACTACGTCGCGGCGGAGCGGGCGCTGGACGCGGCCTTCGCCGAGCGGGAGATCGACTCGGCGCGGCTCGCCGCGCTGACGGCGGAGGCGGGGCGGCTGAGGGCCGAGCTGCGCCGGGTCCATCTGGAGGCGCATCTGGCGGCGCGGCCGCTGCTGACGCGTCACCAGATCCACGAATACGACCGCCTGCGCGGCTACGGCGAGGGCGGCGGCGCCCACGGCCACGGCGCACACGGCGGGCACGGCGCGCATCGCGCGCAGGAATGACGAGGAGAGAAGCCATGACCAAGTTCGCCGAGACCTGGGGCGCGCGCCACGCGGCCGAGCGCAAGGCGCTCTCCGAGGCGGGGATGTTCCGCGAGGACTTCGAGCACGCCTCCTGCGGCGTGGGCCTCGTGGTGGCCGTGGACGGCCAGCCGCGGCGGCAGGTCGTGGAGCACGGCATCGAGGCGCTGAAGGCGGTCTGGCACCGGGGCGCGGTGGACGCCGACGGCAAGACCGGCGACGGCGCCGGCATCCACGTGCAGATCCCGGCGCCGTTCTTCGAGGAGCAGATACGGCGCACCGGGCACGAGCCCGACGGCACGCTGATCGCCGTGGGCCAGGTGTTCCTGCCGCGGGCCGATTTCGGCGCGCAGGAGACCTGCCGGACCATCGTGGAGACCGAGGTCCTGCGCATGGGCCACTACATCTACGGCTGGCGGCACGTCCCGGTGGACATCTCGGTCCTCGGCGAGAAGGCCAACGCGACGCGCCCGGAGATCGAGCAGATCCTGATCGCCAACGCCACCGGCGCCGACGAGGAGGCGTTCGAGCGCGAGCTCTACGTCATCCGCCGGCGCATCGAGAAGGCGGTGGGCAAGGCGCAGGTGAACGGCTTCTACGTCTGTTCGCTGAGCTGCCGGTCGATGATCTACAAGGGGATGATGCTGGCCGAACAGGTGGCGGAGTTCTATCCGGACCTGAAGGACGAGCGTTTCGAGAGCGCCTTCGCGATCTATCACCAGCGCTATTCGACCAACACCTTCCCGCAGTGGTGGCTGGCGCAGCCGTTCCGGATGCTCGCGCACAACGGCGAGATCAACACGCTCAAGGGCAACACCAACTGGATGAAGTCCCACGAGATCCGGATGGCGAGCACCTATTTCGAGGAGACGGCGGAGGACATCAAGCCGATCATCGCCTCGGGCTCCTCGGATTCGGCGGCGCTCGACGCGGTGTTCGAGGCGCTGGTGCGCGCCGGCCGCTCGGCCCCGATGGCGAAGACGATGCTGGTGCCGGAGGCGTGGTCGAAGACCGCGACCGCGATGCCGCAGAGCTGGCGGGACATGTACGCCTATTCCAACTCGGTGATGGAGCCCTGGGACGGGCCGGCGGCGCTGGCGATGACCGACGGGCGCTGGGTGGTCGCGGGGCTGGACCGCAACGGCCTGCGCCCGATGCGCTACGTCGTGACCGGCGACGGGCTGGTGATCGCGGGCTCGGAGACCGGGATGGTGCCGGTGGACGAGACCGCGGTGAAGGAGAAGGGCGCCCTCGGCCCCGGCATGATGCTGGCGGTGGACATGCGCACCGGCCGGCTGCTGCACGACCGCGAGATCAAGGCCGAGCTGGCCGAGGCGCAGCCGTTCGGCGAATGGGTCGGCAAGATCACGGATCTCAGCGAGGCGGTGGCGGGCGCGCCCGAGCGGCGCCTGCTGGAGAAGGACGAGCTCAGGCGCCGGCAGATCGCGGCCGGCTACTCGATGGAGGAGCTGGAGACGATCCTGCATCCGATGGTGGAGGACGCCAAGGAGAGCGTCGGCTCGATGGGCGACGACACGCCGGCGGCGGTGCTGTCCGAGCGGTATCGGCCGCTGAGCCACTTCTTCCGGCAGAACTTCAGCCAGGTGACCAATCCGCCGATCGACTCGCTGCGCGAGCATCGGGTGATGAGCCTCAAGACCCGCTTCGGCAACCTGAAGAACGTGCTGGACCAGGATTCGAGCCAGACCGAGATCCTGACGCTGGAGAGCCCCTTCGTCTCCAACGGCCAGTTCGAGGCGATGCGCGAGGCCTTCGGCGAGAGCGTGCGGGTGATCCACTGCCTGTTCCCGGCGGGCGGCGAGGCCAACATGCGCGAGCGGCTGGAGGCGATCCGCACCGAGGCGGAGGAGGCCGTGCGCGCCGGCGTCGGGCACCTGATCCTCACCGACGAGGGGGTCGACGCGGACGACGTGGCGATGCCGATGATCCTCGCCACCTCGGCCGTGCATTCCTGGCTGACGGCGAAGGGGCTGCGGACGTTCTGCTCGCTCAACGTGCGTTCGGCCGAGTGCATCGACCCGCATTACTTCGCGGTGCTGATCGGCTGCGGCGCGACCACGGTGAACGCCTGGCTGGCGCAGGAGTCGATCGCGGAGCGGATCGACCGCGGGCTGCTCGACGGGCCGCTCGAGGTCGCGGTCGGGCGGTTCCGCGAAGCGGTCGACCAGGGGCTGCTGAAGATCATGTCGAAGATGGGGATCTCGGTGGTGTCGAGCTACCGGGGCGGGCTCAACTTCGAGGCGGTGGGGCTCTCCCGCGCGCTGGTGGCGGAGTTCTTCCCCGGCATGATCACGCGCATCTCGGGCATCGGCCTCGCCGGCATCCAGAAGAAGGCGGAGGCGATCCACGCCAAGGCCTATGCGCAGGGGGCCTCGGTGCTGCCGATCGGGGGGCTCTACAAGCTGCGCCGGTCCGGCGAGACGCATGCCTGGGGCGCGAACCTGATGCACCTGATGCAGTCGGCCTGCGACCGGGGGGACTACGACCTCTGGAAGCAGTACGCGAAGGGGATGGCGAGCCAGCCGCCGATCCATCTGCGCGACCTGCTGGACTTCAAGACGGTCGGCGCGCCGGTGCCGCTGGAGGAGGTGGAGAGCATCACCTCGATCCGGAAGCGCTTCGTGACGCCGGGCATGTCGCTGGGCGCGCTGTCGCCCGAGGCGCACAAGACGCTGAACATCGCGATGAACCGGATCGGCGCGAAGTCCGATTCGGGCGAGGGCGGCGAGGACCCGGCGCACTTCCAGCCGATGCCGAACGGCGACAACGCCAGCGCCAAGATCAAGCAGGTGGCGAGCGGGCGCTTCGGCGTGACGGCGGAGTATCTGAACGCCTGCCAGGAGCTCGAGATCAAGGTCGCGCAGGGCGCCAAGCCCGGCGAGGGCGGGCAGCTGCCCGGCTTCAAGGTCACCGAGATGATCGCGAAGCTGCGCCACTCGACCCCCGGCGTGACGCTGATCTCGCCGCCGCCGCATCACGACATCTACTCGATCGAGGATCTGGCGCAGCTGATCTACGACCTGAAGCAGATCAACCCGGACGCGAAGGTCTGCGTGAAGCTGGTGGCCTCCACCGGCGTCGGGACCATCGCGGCGGGCGTCGCCAAGGCGAAGGCCGACGTGATCCTGATCTCGGGCCACAACGGCGGCACGGGCGCCTCGCCCAACACCTCGATCAAGTATGCCGGTCTTCCGTGGGAGATGGGGCTGACCGAGGCGCATCAGGTCCTCGCGCTCAACAACCTGCGCGAGCGGGTGACGCTGCGCACCGACGGGGGGCTCCGCACCGGGCGGGACATTGTGATCGCCGCCATGATGGGGGCCGAGGAGTTCGGCATCGGCACCGCCGCGCTGGTCTCCATGGGGTGCATCATGGTGCGTCAGTGCCAGTCCAATACCTGCCCGGTGGGCGTCTGCACGCAGGATCCGCGCCTGCGCGAGAAGTTCACCGGCACGGCCGAGAAGGTGGTGAACCTGATCACCTTCTACGCCGAGGAGGTGCGGGAGATCCTCGCCTCGATCGGGGCGCGGAGCCTCGACGAGGTGATCGGGCGGGCGGACCTTCTGAGCCAGGTCAGCCGCGGCGCGGCGCATCTCGACGATCTGGACCTCAACCCGATGCTCATCAGCATCGACGAGGGCAAGCCCCAGGTGTTCCACCGGGACCGGCCGCGCCAGGCGGTGCTCGACACGCTCGACGCGCAGATCGTGGCGGACGCGCAGCCCTTCTTCCGCGACGGCGAGAAGATGGAGCTGAGCTATTCGGTGCAGAACACGCTCCGGACCATCGGGGCGCGGGTCTCCAGCCACATCGTGCGGCGCTTCGGCATGAACAACGAGCTGCAGGAGGGGCATCTGACGGTGAAGCTGAACGGCTCCGCCGGGCAGAGCCTCGGCGCCTTCGCGGCGCCGGGCCTGAAGCTGGTCGTGCACGGGGACGCCAACGACTATGTCGCCAAGGGCCTCTCGGGCGGCGTGGTGGTGGTGCGCCCGCCGCTCGGCTCCCCGCTGGTCCCGCATGAGAACGTGATCATCGGCAACACGGTGCTCTACGGCGCCACCGCGGGCTCGCTGTTCGCGGCGGGGCGCGCGGGCGAGCGGTTCTGCGTGCGCAACTCCGGCGCGAAGGTCGTCGTCGAGGGCTCGGGCTCCAACGCCTGCGAGTACATGACCGGGGGCGTCGCGGTGATCCTCGGCTCGGTGGGCGACAACTTCGGGGCCGGGATGACCGGCGGCATGGCTTATGTCTATGACGTGGAGGGCGATTTCGCGGCCCACTGCAACATGGACACGCTGCACGTGCAGGGCCTGAAGAGCGCGCATTGGGAGGCGGAGCTGAAGGCGCTGGTCGGCGCGCACGCCCGGGAGACGGGCTCGCCGCTGGCCGAGACGCTGCTGCGCGACTGGGAGCGCGAGCGCGGGCGTTTCGTGCAGGTCTGCCCGAAGGAGATGCTCGGCCGGCTCGAGGCGCCGCTGGACGAGAGCGCCGAGAAGGCGACCGCCTGAGGCGGGGGCACGGGAGCGGTGGCGCGGCGCGGGAGGGCGCGGGGGAGGCTCCGCGCCCTTCTGCGCGCCGTGCGGCGCGTTCTGGTCTGGGCGCTGGTCGGCGTGCTCGGCTGGGTGATCCTCTATGCCTTCGTCGATCCGCCGAGCACGCTGACCATCGAGGCCGAGCGCTGGCGGCTCGGATCGGTGCGGCGGGCCGGCGTGGAGCTTTCGGCGCTGTCGCCGGAGGTGCGGCTGGTGTTTCCCGCGGCGGAGGACGCGCGGTTCTGCGCGCATCCGGGGATCGACCTCGAGGCCGTGCGGGAGGCGGTGGCCGAGGCCGGGCGCCTGCGCGGCGCCTCCACCCTCACGCAGCAGGTCGCTAAGAACGCCTTCCTCTGGCAGGGCCGCGGCTGGGTCCGAAAGGGCCTCGAGGCGGGCTTCGCGGTGCTGATCGAGTTCCTGTGGCCGAAGCGGCGGATCCTCGAGACCTACCTCTCGATCGCGGAGATGGGCGAGGGGGTGTTCGGTCTCGGCGCGGCGGCCGAGGCGCATTTCGGCAAGCCGGCGGCGGAGCTGACGACGCGGGAGGCGGCGCTGATCGCGGCCGCGCTGCCGTCGCCCCGGACGCGGGACCCGGCGCGGCCCTCGGCCTGGCTGCGAGGGCGGGCGGCGGCGATCGAGGCGGGGGCGAGGACCCTGGCGGCGGACGGGCGCGGCGCCTGCCTCTTGTGACGCCTCGGTGATCGGGGCGTCCGACCGGTCCCTCGCGCGCGTGCCGCGCGCATCGGCCCCGCCCGAACTCCCCCTTTCGCGTCAGGTCCGGGCGCGGGCGGGGCGCGCCAGGTCGGACGGATCGTCCACGTCGGCAAGGATGGGACCGTGGGCGATGCGGCGGCCCGCGAGCGTCCTCGCGGCGTCGGCGAGGGCGTGGGGTGTGGACCAGCGGCAGCCCCCGAAGAGAGCGGCGGGGGCGGCGCCCGGGGGGCGAAGGCCGGCGAGCCAGAAGCCGCCGTCGGTGGCGGGGGCGAGCACGGCGTCGCGGCGGCGGAGGGCGGCGAGGGCGGCGGCAATCTCCGGCCGGCCGGCGCCGGGGATGTCGGCGCCCATCAGCAGCACGGGCGCGCCGCGGGCGAGGCCGGCGCGGAGCAGGCGGGCCATGCGGGCGCCGAGATCGCCGCGGCCCTGGGGGATGCGCGGAAGCGGCGCCAAGGCGCGCGAGCCGAGGGCGACGTCGGGCGCGACGGCGAGGACCGTCTCCCAGCGCGGATCGGGGGCGAGGCGGCGGAGCACCGCGGCGGAGGCGTGACGGAACCACCAGGCGGCGCCGACGGGCCCGAGGCCGCCCGGCCCGCGGGCGAGGCGCGTCTTGACCCGGCCGGGGCGGGGCTCCTTGAGCATCACGATGAGCAAAGGCCGCCGCGGTCCGCGCCTGGCGCGGCGGCGGCCGCCTTGGCCCGGGCGGGGGGCGGGGGCGCAGGGGGGGCGGGGGGGGGCGGGGGGGGGGGGGCGCCCCGC
>JAWLFJ010000164.1:0-6970 GCA_041685625.1 Paracoccaceae bacterium
GGGCTCGCCCCCTCGACCCGGCTGCGCACCATTTGGGAGCGGGCGGGGGTCACGCCGGCGCCGCGCCCGCCGAGGATCGCCCAGGTCCGCCACGGCCCCTCGGGCGGCAGCTGGTGCCCGGGCAGCGCCCGCGCCTCGAACAGAAAGGGCAGCGCCCTCAGCGTCTCCGGCGACAGCCGCGCGAGGAACGCCTCACGCGCCGCCCTCGACTTCAGCGTGCAGGCGACCCAGCTCAGCCAGGAGCTCCCCCCGGGCGCCGTCGAGATCGAGCTCGAAGGCGGTTCCCTCGATGGCGGTCTCGGTCCGCACGGATCCCTGCTCTCGCCGCCGCTCATCGCCCTTCTCCACCTTGAGGATCGCGTTCATCGCCTTGACGTGCGCCTCCAGCAGCGCCACCAGCTCGCGCGCCTCGGCCGCCGTCTCCGGCGGCGCCCCCACCCGCCGCGCGACCATGGTGCGCAGCATCCTCGCGAGCTCGGTCATCGCCTTGACGCTCGCGTTCACCAGGGTCTCGCGACCCCGCTCCCAATCATGGCTCGGCATTCCCTACGCGGCCCCGTCTCCCCAAGCCCGCACCCTGCGAGGCGCGCCCCGCGACCCCCGAAACGCGACGGGGCGCCGACCCCTGAAGGTCGGCGGGCCGCGGCGCTGCGACGGACCCGGAAACGCGAAAGGCCCCGACATCGTCGGAGCCCCTGCCTCGCCCACTTTCCCCAGTGTGCCGTTCTTCTACCGAGGAGCGTCCGCGATGTCAATCGCTAAATTCAGGGTTGCACGCTCCTTTTCGGCACAGCCGCCTCTTGCGGGCGCTCGCGCCTCGGGGGGCGTCGAGCCCCCGCTCGGCGCGCGTCGGCGCGTTCCGCGCCTCCGGGCCCCCGCCGAGGCGGACGCTCCATGGCGGGCGGCCTCGGTGGCGCCGAACTCCACGTCGCGCCCCCGGCGTCCGCTCAGTTGCGCTCCGCCTCGATCCGCCGCCACGCGGCGACGTTGCGCTGATGCTCGGCATAGGTCTCGGCGAAGACGTGCCCGCCGGTCCCGTCGGCGACGAAGAACACGTACTCCGTCGGCTCCGGCCGCACCGCCGCCTTCAGCGAAGCGAGCCCCGGATTGGCGATCGGCGTCGGCGGCAGACCGTCGATCCGATAGGTGTTCCAGGGCGTCCGCCGGTCGAGCTCGGACCGCCTCAGCCCGCGTCCGAGCGGCCCCTTGCCCTCGGTGATGCCGTAGATCACCGTCGGGTCGGTCTGCAGCCGCATCCCCCGGCGCAGACGGTTCGCGAAGACCCCGGCGATGGTCTCGCGCTCCTCCGGCAGCGCCGTCTCCTTCTCGATGATCGAGGCGAGGATCAGCGCCTCCTCCGGCGTCGAGATCGGCAGATCCGGCGCCCGCGCGGCCCAGGCCTCCGCCAGCCGCTCGGCCTGCTCGGCCGTCATGCGCGCCAGCACCGCGGCCCGGTCGTCGCCCCGCGTCACCGCGTAGGTGTCGGGCGCCAGCGTCCCCTCCGGCGGCACCGCCTCGATCTCGCCGGTCAGCACCTCGGAGGCGCGCAGCGCCTCGACCGCCTCCCAGACGGTCATGCCCTCCACCACGGTGATCGGATAGGTCACGCGCCGACAGGTGCTCTGATCCACGAGGCAGCGCAGCACGTCCTCCATGCTGGTCCCCGGGGGGATCGCGAACTCTCCGGCCTTGATGCGACGGTCGAGCCCCGAATACCGCGCCCCCAGCCGGAAGATCAGCGCGTCGGAGATGGCGCCGGCGTCCTCGAGAATCGCCGAGGCCCGCTCGATGCTCGCGCCCCGCGGGATCGTCACCTCCGCAGGCGTCTCCAGCGGACCCTCGCCGCGCCACTGGCTTGCGCCCCAGCCCGCCACCACGGCGAGGCCCAGCACCAGCAGGATCAGCAGCGTCAGCGCGTTCGCCGCGACATCGCGCACCGGCTCACCCCGCCTTGCCGAGCACCAGCGAGGCGTTGGTGCCGCCGAAGCCGAAGGAGTTCGACAGCGCGACGCGGATGTCCCGCTTCACCGCCTTCAGCGGCGCGAGGTCGATCGGGCTCCGGACCGAGGGATCCTCGAGGTTCAGCGTCGGCGGCGCCACCTGATCGCGCAGCGCCAGCAGGCAGAAGATCGCCTCGACCGCGCCCGCCGCGCCCAGAAGGTGGCCGGTCGCGCTCTTGGTCGAGCTCATCGTCACCGCGCCCGCATGATTGCCGAGCAGCCGCGCCACCGCGCCGAGCTCGATCTCGTCGCCGAGCGGCGTCGAGGTGCCGTGCGCGTTCACGTAGTCGATGTCGGTCGCCGTCAGACCGGCGTTCTCCAGCGCCGCGGCCATCGAGCGGTAGCCGCCGTCGCCGTCGGGCGCCGGCGAGGTGATGTGGTAGGCGTCGCCCGAGAGGCCGTAGCCCAGCACCTCGCCGTGGATCGTGGCGCCGCGCGCCACCGCGTGCTCGTACTCCTCGAGCACCACGATGCCCGCGCCCTCGCCCATCACGAAGCCGTCGCGGCCCTTGTCGTAGGGGCGGCTCGCGGCCTCGGGGCGGTCGTTGTAGGCGGTCGAGAGCGCCTTGCAGGCGGCGAATCCGGCGACCGAGATCTCGCAGACCGGGCTCTCCGAGCCGCCGGCCACCATCACGTCGGCGTCGCCGGAGCGGATCAGCCGGGCGGCGTCGCCGATCGCGTGCGCGCCGGTGGAACAGGCGGTGACGACCGCGTGGTTCGGTCCCTTGAAGCCGTACTTGATCGAGACCTGGCCCGAGCAGAGGTTGATCAGCGCGCCCGGAATGAAGAACGGCGAGATCCGCCGCGGCCCCCGCTCCTTCAGCGTGACCGCCGCCTCGGCGATGCTCTCGACGCCGCCGATGCCGGAGCCGATCAGGACGCCGGTGCGCTTGCGCGCCGCCTCGTCCTCGGGCTTCCAGCCGGCGTCGGTCACCGCCTGCTCCGCCGCGGTCAGGGCGTAGGTGATGAAGCGGTCGAACTTGCGCCGGTCCTTGGCGGGCACCCAGGCGTCGGCGTCGAACTCGCCCTCGCCGGTCCCCAGCGGGATCTCGCAGGCGATGGTGCAGGGCAGATGCGAGGCGTCGAAGTGCCGGATCGTGCCGGCCCCGGACTCGCCGGCGACCAGCCGCGACCACGTCGCCTCGACCCCGCAGCCGAGCGGCGTCAGAAGTCCCATACCCGTCACGACGACACGTCTCGACACGCGATCCTCCCAGAAGACGTCACGGGCGCGCAAGCGATGCGAACAATACCCGAACCGGGGCGGACGTTACCTGCGCCCCGGGCGGGTGGCAACCGCTCCGGACCCGACCCGGAACGCGGAACGGCGCCCGTCGCGGGCGCCGTCGTCTCGGCCGCCGAGCGCGGCGGCCCCGTCCCGCGCCCGCCGCGGGCTGCAAGCCCCGGCCGGCGCGGCGCGCCTCAGCTCTCGGCGTGCTCGGAGATGAACTTTACCGCATCGCCGAAGGTCTGGATGGTCTCGGCGGCGTCGTCCGGGATCTCGATGCCGAACTCCTCCTCGAACGCCATCACCAGCTCGACGGTGTCGAGCGAATCCGCGCCGAGATCGTCGATGAAGCTGGCGCTCTCGACCACCTTGTCCTCTTCGACGGACAGGTGCTCCACGACGATCTTCTTCACGCGCTCCGCAATGTCGCTCATCTTGGGGGTCCTCATGCTTCCCGGCCCCTGCCTCGGGCCTCGTGTTCCTTGGGCGCCGCGGACGCCCGCAGGCCGGCTTTCCGCTGCGGACGCCGGCCCGTCTCCGGCCTGGCCCGCCGCAGGATGGCGCGGCCTATAACACAGCGGTCGGGCGTGGCAAATGCGAATTGAGACGGCGTTCCGCGCCCCCTCCGCCGGGGCCTCAGAGCATCGCCATCCCGCCGTTCGCGTGCAGCGTCGCGCCCGTCACGTAACCCGCCTCGGGGCTCGCCAGAAACGCCACGCAGGCGGCGATCTCCTCCGGAGTGCCCATCCGCCCCGCTGGAATCGCGCCCATCAGCTTCTCCTTCTGCGCCTCGGCCAGGCCCCCGGTCATCGCCGTCTCGATGAAGCCGGGCGCCACGCAGTTCACCGTGATCCCCCGCCCGGCCACCTCGGCCGCGAGGCTCTTCGACATCCCCACGAGCCCCGCCTTCGAGGCCGCGTAGTTCCCCTGCCCGGGATTGCCCGTCGCGCCCACCACCGAGGTCACCGAGACGATCCGTCCCCAGCGCGCCTTCATCATCCCCCGCAAGACCCCGCGGGAGAGGCGGAAGGCCGCCGTCAGGTTCACCCGCAGCACCGTCTCCCAGTCCTCGTCGCTCATCCGCATGAAGAGCTGGTCGCGCGTCACGCCGGCGTTGTTCACGAGGACGTCGACGCCGCCCATCAGCTCCGCCGCCCGCTTCGGCAGCGCCTCCACCGACTCCGCGGCGTTGAGGTCGCAGGTCGCCACGAACGCCCGTTCGCCGAGCTCTGCCGCCAACGCCTCCAGCGGCGCCTCGCGCGTGCCGGAGAGGGTCACCGTCGCCCCCTGCCCGTGCAGCGCCCGCACGATCGCGCCGCCGATCCCGCCCGAGGCGCCCGTCACCAGCGCCCGCTTGCCCGTCAGGTCGAACATCACGCCTCTCCCTCGATCGCCGCCGCGACCTTCGCCGCGTCCTCCGGCCCGTTCACCGCGCTCGCCGTCAGGCTCCGGTCGATCCGCCGCGCCAGCCCCGAAAGGGTCCTGCCGGCGCCGATCTCGACCAGTGCCGTCACGCCCTGCGCCGCCATCCACTCCACCGACTCGCGCCAGCGCACCGCGCCGGTCACCTGCTCCACCAGCAGCGCGCGGATCGCGTCGGGCTCGCTCACGCCCTCGGCCCGGACGTTGGAGACCACGGGGACCTTCGGCGCCCGGATCGCGACCTCCGCCAGCGCCGCCCGCATCCGCTCGGCCGCCGGCGCCATCAGCGCGCAATGGAACGGCGCGCTCACCGGAAGCATCACCGCCCGCTTCGCGCCGCGCTCCCTGGCGATCTCGCAGGCCCGCTCCACCGCCGCCCTGTGGCCCGAGACGACCACCTGCCCCGGATCGTTGTCGTTCGCCGCGGCGCAGACCTCGCCCTCCGCGGCCGCCTCCGCGACCGCCCGCACCTCGTCGAGCCCGAGACCCAGGATCGCCGCCATCGCACCGAGGCCCGGCGGCGTCGCCTCCTGCATCGCCTCGCCGCGCACCCGCAGCAGCTTCGCCGCCTCGCCGACCTCGAAGGCCCCCGCCGCGCAGAGCGCCGAGTACTCGCCCAGCGAATGCCCCGCGACGTATGCCGCCGCCCCGATCCCGACGCCCTCGGCCTCGAGCGCCCGCATCGCCGCCATCGAGGTCGCCATCAGCGCCGGCTGCGCGTTCGCCGTCAGGGTCAGCGTCTCGATCGGCCCCTCCGCGATCAGCGTCGAGAGCTTCTCGCCGAGCGCGTCGTCCACCTCGTCGAACACCGCCTTCGCCGCGGGATAGGCCGCGGCGAGGTCCATCCCCATGCCGACCGCCTGCGCGCCCTGGCCCGGAAACACGAACGCCCGCATCTCGTCTCCTCCGTTCGACCTCGCCGGCCCCCATACAAGCGGCGCCGGCCCGCCGCAACGCGCGCCGCCCTTGCGGCGCCGTCCGATTCGCGGCATACGCCCCCGACCTTCCGAAACCCGATCACCGACGCGCCCCTCGCACCCGGCCCCGGAAGGCTCGCCGGCCGGCCCGAAGCGCGTCCCGCACCGACGAGGCGACGCATGGCTCTTTACGAGCACGTCTTCATCGCGCGACAGGATCTTTCGAACGCGCAGGCCGAGGGGCTCATCGAGCATTTCGGCCAGATCCTCAAGGACAACGGCGGCGAGGTTCAGGGCTCCGAGTATTGGGGCCTCAGGACCATGGCCTACAAGATGAACAAGAACCGCAAGGGTCACTACGCCTTCCTCAAGTCCGACGCCCCGGCGCCGGCCGTGCAGGAGATGGAGCGGCTGATGCGCCTGCACGAGGACGTGATGCGCGTGCTCACCGTGCGCGTCGAGGAGCACGAGGAAGGCCCCTCGGCGGTGATCCAGGCCAAGGCCAGCCGCGACGACCGGGGCCCGCGCGGCCGCGGCGGCCGCGACGACCGCGGCCCGCGCGGCCCGCGCCGCGACTGATCCGAGAGACAAGGAGCCCAAGCCATGCCCCGCAGACCCTTCATGCGCCGGCGCAAGTCCTGCCCCTTCTCCGGTCAGAACGCGCCGAAGATCGACTACAAGGACGTGAAGCTCCTGCAGCGCTACATCTCCGAGCGCGGCAAGATCGTCCCCTCCCGCATCACCGCGGTCTCGTCGAAGAAGCAGCGCGAACTCGCGCGCGCCATCAAGCGCGCCCGCTTCCTCGGCCTGCTGCCCTACGCCATCAAGTGAGGAGCTGAATCATGGACGTGGTCCTCCTCGAGCGCGTCGAGAAGCTCGGCCAGATGGGCGACGTCGTCGCCGTCAAGCCGGGCTTCGCGCGCAACTTCCTTCTTCCCCAGGGCAAGGCGCTCCGGGCGACGAAGGCCAACATCGCCCGCTTCGAGGCCGAGCGCGCGCAGCTCGAGGCGCGCAACCTCGAGCAGAAGGCCGAGGCCGAGCGGGTGTTCAAGGAGCTCGACGGCGAACAGTTCGTCGTGATCCGCTCGGCCTCCGAGTCGGGCGCCCTCTACGGCTCCGTCACCCCGCGCGACGCGGCCGAGGCCGCCTCGGAGGGCGGCTTCTCGGTCGACCGCAGGCAGGTCATCGTCGAGAAGCCTGTCAAGGAGCTCGGCCTGCACGAGTTCCGGGTGCAGCTCCACCCCGAGGTGATCGCGACGATCACGATCAACGTCGCCCGCTCCCGGGAGGAGGCGGAGCTGCAGGCCACCGGCAAGTCCATCGCCGACGCCCGCGCCGAGGCCGAGGCCGAAGCCGAGTCCGACATCGCCCAGCTCTTCGACGACGTCGGCGGCGCCGCCGAC
>JAWLFJ010000165.1:0-6877 GCA_041685625.1 Paracoccaceae bacterium
CTCCGCCGTGCCGACCGAACAGCCGAGGTTCCGCCCATGACCGCCGTCGCCTTCCCCTCCCGCGCCGAACTCGCCCTCGCCGCCCGCCTCGCGCGGCGCGAGCTTCGCGGCGGCCTGCGCGGCTTCGGGGTGTTCCTCGCCTGCCTCGCTCTCGGCGTCGCGGCCATCGCCGCCGTCGGCTCGGTGCGCTCGGCCATCTCCGAGGGGCTGGAGCGCGAGGGCCGCGCCATCCTCGGCGGCGACGCCGAGATCACCCTCACCTACCGCTTCGCCGAGCCCGACGAGCGCGCCTGGATCGACGAACGCGCCACCCGCGTCTCCGAGATCGTCGACTTCCGCTCCATGGCCACCGTGGACCGCCCCGAGGGCGCAGAGCGCGCCCTCACCCAGGTCAAGGGCGTCGACGACGCCTGGCCGCTCTACGGCGAGCCCGAGCTCTCCGGCGGCGTCACGCTGGAGGAGGCGCTGGAGCGGCGCGACGGCCGCTGGGGCCTCGTGATGGCCCCGGCGCTGGCCGACCGCCTCGGCCTCTCCGCCGGCGACGCGGTCCGCCTCGGCAGCGAGACCTACGAGCTCCGCGCCGAACTCCTCGCCGAGCCCGACATGGCCTCCGGCGGCTTCGGCCTCGGCCCCCGCACGCTGCTGCGGCGCGAGGCGCTGGAGGGCTCCGGCCTGCTCGAACCCGGCACGCTCTTCGAGTCGCGCTACCGTCTCTCGCTGCCCCCCGGCGCCGATCTCGACGCCCTCGAACGGGCCGCCGAGGCGCGCTTCGCCGACGCGGGCGGGCGCTGGCTCGACCGGCGCAACGGCGCGCCCGGCGTCGCCGTCTTCGTCGACCGCATCGGGGCCTTCCTCGTCCTCGTCGGCCTCGCCGCGCTCGCCATGGGCGGCGTCGGCGTCTCGTCCGCGGTGCGCAGCTACATGGAGCGCAAGACCGAGACGATCGCCACGCTCAAGACCCTCGGCGCGGAGGGCTCGACCGTCTTCGCCGTCTACCTGATCCAGATCGGCGCGCTCGCCTGCCTCGGCGTCGGGCTCGGCCTCGCCCTCGGCGCGGCGATCCCGACCGTGCTCGGCCCGCTCTTCGAGGACATGCTGCCGGTCCCGGCCCTGTTCCGCGTCTATCCCGCGCCGCTGGCCGAGGCCGCGCTCTACGGCATCCTCACCGCCTTCATCTTCGCGATCTGGCCGCTCGCCCAGGCCCGCGACGTCCGCGCCGCGGCGCTCTACCGCGAGGCGGCGGAGGGCCTCCGCGCCGTCCCGCGCGCCGGCTACCTCGTGGCGGTCGCCGTCCTCGGCGCGCTGCTGATCGGGCTCGCGGTCGCCTTCTCCGGCGTCTGGAAGCTCACCCTCGGCTTCGCCGGCGGCGTCCTCGGCGCGCTTCTGCTGCTGCGCCTCGCGGCCGCCCTCGTCGGCGCGCTCTCGCGCCGCCTCGCGCGCACCCGCATGGCGCGCGGGCGCCCGGCCCTCCGCCTCGCGCTCGGCGCCGTCGGCGGCCCGGGGGGGGAGACGGCGGGCGTCGTCCTCTCCCTCGGCCTCGGGCTCGCCGTGCTCGCCTCCGTCGGTCAGATCGACTGGAACCTGCGCAACCTGATCTCCGAGGAGCTGCCGGAGCAGGCCCCCGCCTACTTCTTCGTCGACGTCCAGGACGACCAGCTCGACGGCTTCCTCGAGCGCGCCCGCACCCATCCCGGCGTCGAATCGGTCGAGACCGCGCCGATGCTCCGCGGCGTGATCACCCGCCTCGACGGCGTCCCGGCGCGGGAGGCCGAGATCGAGGAGGGCGCCGAATGGGTGCTCCGCGGCGACCGCGGCGTCACCTACGCGGCCGAGCCGCCGCCCGGAACCGTCATCACCGAGGGCGAATGGTGGCCCGCCGACTACGACGGCCCGCCGCTGATGAGCATCGCCGAGGAGCAGGGCAAGGAGCTCGGCCTCGAGATCGGCGACAGCATCACCGTCAACATCCTCGGCCGCGACCTCACCGCGACGATCGCCAACTTCCGCGTGGTCGAGTTCCGCGACATGGGCATCAACTTCCTGATGGCGCTGAACCCCGGCGCCCTCTCCGGCGCGCCGCACACCCACATCGCCACGGTCTACGCCACGCCCGAGGCCGAAGGCCCGCTGCTCCGCGCCGTCGCGGGCGAATACCCCAACATCACCGCGATCCGCGTGCGCGACGCGGTGGACCAGGTCTCCGCCGCGCTGGGGGACCTCGCCGCGGCGACGCGCTGGGGCGCCTCGGCCACCCTCGTCACCGGCCTCGTGGTGCTGATCGGCGCCGCGGCGGCCGGCGAGCGGCGGCGCGTCTACGAGGCGGCGGTGCTCAAGACCGTCGGCGCCGTGCGCTCGCGCATCCTCGCGAGCTTCGCGCTGCGCTCGGCGATCCTCGGCGCCGCGGCGGGTCTGGTGGCGCTCCTCGCCGGGGCGGCGGCGGGCTGGGCGGTGACGACGGTGGTGTTCGAGGCCGATTACCGGTTCGAGCCGGTGTCGGCGCTCGTCATCGTCGCGGGGGGCGCGTCGGCGAGCCTTCTCGCCGGCCTCGCCTTCGCCGTGCGACCCCTCGCGGCGCGCCCGGCCCGGATCCTGCGCGACCGGGAGTGAGGGCCGGAGCGGTGCGTCCCGAGGCCCGGCGGGGCTCGAGGCTCGGGCGGCATCTGGCCCCGCTCGCCGCGGCCCGGCCCGACCGGCGCGCCGCCGATACGGGGCGCGCCGGACCGCCCCGCGGGATGCGAGGCGCTTTTCCCTTGAAACCGCCCTCCGCCTCGCCAACATGTCCAGAGAACTGAGCGGGGCCGCGCGGTCCCGCCCTCCGTCTTGAAAACGAACCGAACAAGGGTGCCTCACATGGAGCAGTACGAGACCGTCCGCCGGCACGGCGGGACCACCGCCGCGATCGACGAGGGTCTTCGCGCCTACATGAACAAGGTGTACGGCCTGATGGCCTTCGCCATGCTCATCACCGGCGCCGTCGCCTTCACCATCGGCAACTCGCCGGCGGCCCTGCAGGTGCTGTTCGGCACGCCGCTGAAGTGGGTGGTGATCTTCGCCCCCCTCGCCGTCGTCTTCGGCTTCGGCGCGATGATCAACCGGATGTCGCCGGCCACCGCCCAGATCGTGTTCTGGGTCTTCGCGGCGCTGATGGGCGCCTCGATCTCGACGATCTTCGCGGTCTACACCGACGTCTCGATCGCCCGCACCTTCCTCGTGACCGCCATCGCCTTCGGCGGGCTCAGCCTCTACGGCTACACCACGAAGAAGGACCTCTCGGGCCTCGGGACGTTCCTGATCATGGGCGTGATCGGCCTGATCGTCGCCATGGTGGTGAACCTCTTCCTCGCCTCCTCGGCGCTTCAGTTCGCGATCTCGTCCATCGGCGTGCTGATCTTCGCGGGCCTCACCGCCTACGACACGCAGCAGATCAAGAACGAGTATCTCGGCATGTCCCAGCGGGGCGCCGAGGGCGAGGCCTACCTGCAGAAGGGCGCCATCATGGGCGCGCTGCGGCTCTACCTCGACTTCATCAACCTGTTCATGTTCCTGCTGCAGTTCCTCGGCAGCCGCGAGTGATCCTCGCCCGCCATCGGGACCACGACGACGGGGCCGGCGCGCAAGCGCCGGCCCTTCCGCGTTCGCGGCGGGCGTCGGCACGACGTCGGCGCCAAGGCTGCACGGCGTGCCGACGAACATCCGACGATCGCGCCGCGGAGGTCCGACGCGGGTCCGACGCGGGGCGGCCGGCACTCCGACCGGCGCGGCACGCCGGACGCGCGAGAGCCGCCCGAAGGCGGCACGGATGCGGGACGCTCAGAAGCGCTCCACCCACGGCCTGAGTTCGATCTCCCAGGCCCAGCTCGACCGGTCCTGCTCCAGGAAATGCCAGTAGCTGCGCGCGATCGCGTCCGGGTCCAGATGCGCGTCCTCCGACGGCTCCGGCCGCCGCTCCGGGTTCCGGATGGCGCCGTCGATCACGAAATGCCCCACATGGATCCCCTTGGGATGCAGCTCCCGAGCGAGGGACTGGCACAGCCCCCTGAGCGCGAACTTTCCCATCGCGAAGCTCGAGGAGTCCGGAAACCCCTTCACCCCGGCCGAGGCCCCGGTGAAAAGGAGCGCCCCGTGCCCCGCGGGGACCATCCGCAGCGCGGCCTCCCGCGCCGCGAAGAAGGCGCCGAGCGCGGTGATCCGCACCGCCCGCTCCACCGCCTCCGGCTCCAGCTCCGTCACCGGCCCGCGCACCCGCGCCGAGGGGTTGTAGACCACCACGTCCGGCCCCGCGCCGCCCTCGTCGAGCGTCGCGAACAGCCGCGCGACGTCTCCCGCCTCGCCCGCGTCGCAGGCCACGGCCCGCGCGCCGGTCTCCTTGGCCAGCGGCCCCAGCTTGTCGACGTCCCGCGCCGCCATCGTGACCCGCAGCCCCTTGGCCGCGAACAGCCGCGTCAGCGAGGCCGAGAGCCCTGATCCGGCCCCGATCACCAGCGCATGCGAATAGCTCGGCGTCATTTGTCACCTCCCGAAACGAAAACGGGCGGAGCCGAAGCCCCGCCCGTCCAGGCAGTCCGTGGTCAGGCGAAGATCACTTGATCTTGCCTTCCTTGTACTCGACGTGCTTGCGCGCGACGGGGTCGTACTTCCGCACCGTCATCTTTTCGGTCATGGTGCGGGAGTTCTTCTTGGTCACATAGAAGTGCCCCGTCCCGGCGGTCGAGTTCAGGCGGATCTTGATCGTGGTCGGCTTGGCCATCGCGTCTCTCCCGGCGCGCGGCGGCGCCCCTTCGGAATTCGGAACCGCTGACTTACCGCAGCCCACGGCCATGTCAACCCGGCGACCCGCCCGGGAGAGCCTCCGCCGCGGCCCTGCGGGGCCGAGCGAAGACGCGGCCGACACCACGCCCGCTCAGGGCTCGGAGGCCGTCGCCATGACCGCCCGGTCCGGGCCGAAGCGGCGGAACGGCGCCCCTCAGAGGGCGTCGAACACGCTCCGGTCGCGCTCGTGACGGAAGAACGGCGCCGGCCGGTCCGACGCGACCTCGCCGGGCCTCGTCTGGTCGAGGATCTCCTCCACCTCCGCCAGCACCACCTCGGTGATCAGCGGCAGGTCGAGCGCCCGCGCCTCGTGCAGCGTCAGCCAGGTCAGATGCGCCAGCTCGCCCGAGGCCCGCGTCAGGTCGTCGGAATCGCCCATGATCGCGGTGGCGTCGGCGAGGAAGAATCGCGCGTCGAACCGCTTCGGCCGGTAGGGCGGCGTGATCGCGCGGAAGATGAAGGCGAGCCGGTCGCAGGCCGGCAGGTGCCCGGTCTCGAGAAACGGCCGCCAGCCGTCCGACGCGCGCCCGGCGAGCTCGAAGGCGCGCTCGTCGCGTCGCCCCAGGATCAGCCCCGTCTCCTCGAAGGTCTCGCGGATCGCCGCGCGCGCCAGAACGGGGCCCAGTCCTTCGGCGCTCATCTTCGCCAGCCGCGCGAGGCAGGCCGCGGCCAGGGGCGCGCCATCCGGCGCCTCCCGGTCCTCCTCGTCCACCGCGCCGCCCGGGAACACGAATTTGGAGGGCATGAAGCTCGCCCCGCGTCCGCGCTGACCCATCAACACCCGCGGCTCGCCCGTGTCGCGGCGCACCAGAACGACCGTCGCGGCGTCGCGCACCGGCGGTTCGGGCGGCGTCTCGGCGGCGGCGGGGGTCGCGGCGTCGGGCTGGTCTGTCATTGGGGGCACCTCCGATCCGGCTCTTGTGCCCCGGCGCGCCCGGCCTGTCCAGCGCGCCCGCCGGCGACGCGCGCGGGCCTCAGCGGGCCGGCGCCTCGCCGAACCCGGCGAGGCGCCTCGCCCATTGCAGCCCGATCACCGCGCCCTTGAAGCGCGGCAGCAGCGCGAGGCAGAGCAGCAGCGAGAGCGGCGGCCACAGCGTCCAGTGCACCCAGAGCGGCGGATCCCACGTGTCCCAGACGAACAGCATCGTCGGGGCCACGACGTGCCCGACCACGAGGATCGTCATCCAGGTCGGCGCGTCGTCGGCGCGGTGACGGTCGAGCCGCTCGCCGCAGGCGACGCAGCGGTCGCGCACCGAGAGATAGCCCTCGAACAGGGGGCCGCCCCCGCAGGAGGGGCAGGTGCGCCGCCAGCCCCGGCGCAGAGCGCGGCGCAGATCGCGCTCGTGCTCGACGGGCGCGACGGTCGTCAGGGCCTCGCAGGGCGGTTCGGCATCATATGTCATGGATCGCATCATGCGCCTCCGCGGCCGCCGGCGCCATCGGACGAAGAGTCTTTGCGGCTTCGTGTCGCCTTTGTCGCCCCGCGTCACGTTTCCGACATCGAAACGACGTTCCGGGCCGCGACGCAAGGCTCGCGCTACGGTCGAACCGGCGCGATCCACGGACGCCCGACGAAGGCGACCCGATGTCGTGACCCCATACCGCCCTCGCCCTCGTCGTGGCGGCGCTCGGCGCCGCCGTCCCCGGCGTCTCCGAACGCGGCGCCGAGGTCGGCGAGCGCGGCGGGACGCTGCCTTCAGCGGTCCTGCGGCGGGCGTCGCCGAGGCGGGATCAGCCGCCGCGGCGGGATCGGGCTCGCGTCGCGATCGTCCGGACGCGTCGCGGGCCGGGTCACGCCGCGGCCATCGTCACCCGGTTCCGTCCGCCCGCCTTGGAGGCGTAGAGCGCCGAATCCGCATCCGCGAGGAGGGCGGCGGCACGGGCGGCGGCGTCGAGCGGCGGCGCGGGCTCGGGCGCGCGCCCGAACGCGGGCGCGGGCTCGGCGAAGCCGGCGGGCGCGGCGACGCAGACGCCGCCCGACCGTGCCGGCTCGGGCTCGGGCTCGGGTTCGGCCATCGCGACGCCGAGGCTCGCGGTCGCGGCCACCGGCCCGGCCGGCGTGACGTAG
>JAWLFJ010000166.1:0-6859 GCA_041685625.1 Paracoccaceae bacterium
GAGGGATACGACAGCGCCGACTTCGTCGCCGCTCTCAGGCGGATGGTCGTGACACCGCATGTCGCGCAGAGGTCCCGGCATTCCGCCATCGACGGGCGGGCCACTCGGCATCCCGGCCGCGCCGTTTCACAGCGGCGCCGGAGGAAGATCGAGGAACCCTTCGGCTGGGCCGAGACGGTGGGCGGCATGGCCCAGACCGTTCACCGCGGCCTCGACCGGGTCCGCGCCCGATTCACGATGACCATGGCGGCCTGCGATCCGGCCGGGGCTGCCGAAACTCCTTGCCGCCTGACGGAAGCGGCAGCCAGACCCGGCGTCCGCAGCCGCACCCGCACAGGACCACCTCCAATCCGTGGAGGCAGGAACAGCGTCCTTCAAGGCCGACTTCTTCAGCAGCCTGTTAAGCGCGATTTAACCCGGTCGACGGAACGTCCGCTCGTGTTCGGGACATGGGGGGAGTCGGAACCGCTTCCGGATGCGCCGCCGCGCGCCGACCCGGAAGCGAGCGAAGGAGACGGCCGCATGGCGAGTCCGACCGAGATGCGCGTCCACGATCCCGCCGAAGCGGCGATCGGTGATCCCGCGGCGTGCCCGGCGCTTCGCGTCTTTCCGGCGCTTCGCCGCCTGCCGCCTGCGCCGCCCGCCGCCCGGCACGCGCCGCCGCGTCGCTCCGCGGGCCTCTACGCCGCCTTCGGCAAACGCGCGCTCGACCTCGGCCTGACGCTCGGCGCCGCGCCGCTTTGGGCGCCGCTGACGCTGCTGCTGGCGGTCATGGTGCGGCTGGATCCGCGCTCGGGGCGCGCATCGGCGCTTTACCGTCAGGTCCGGGTCGGCCGCGGCGGCCGTCGCTTCACCTGCTGGAAGATCCGCACCATGATTCCCGACGCGGAAGCCGCGCTCGCCCGCCATCTCGCGGCCGATCCCGCCGCCGCGCAGGAATGGCGCGCGCGGCAGAAGCTGCGCCGCGATCCGCGGATCCTGCCCGTCGGCCGCCTGCTGCGCGCCGCCTCGCTGGACGAGCTTCCGCAGCTCTGGAACGTGCTCCGCGGGGAGATGAGCCTGGTCGGCCCGCGCCCCTTCACGCCCGACCAGCGGGCGCTGTACCCGACGCCGGAGACCTACGAGACGCTGCGCCCGGGCCTGACGGGCCTCTGGCAGGTGGGTCCGCGCGGGGCGGGCGCCGATTTCGCGGGCCGGGCGCTCGAGGACGCGCGGTATCTCGAGCGCCTCGGCCTCGCCGCCGATCTCGCGATCCTGGCGCGGACCCTCGGCGTGGTGCTGAAGGCGCGCGGGGAATGAGCCCCGCGGATCGCCGGACCATGGGACGGCCTCCCCACGTCCTCGCACCTGGCATGAACTGCGCGCCCGGGTCGCTGGGCCTCGCCGTCCATGCGACCGGGCTCGAGAAGGGTCTCGCCGCGCGGGGCCACCGCGTGACCCGGATCGCCGCGACGCCCTGCCGCCCGAGACGGACGCCGGATCCCTCCGGCCGGCGCCGCCTCGCCCGCCGGCGCCGCCTCGCCCGCCGCCGCCGCCTCGCCCGCCGCGCCGCGTGGCGCCCTCGAGGCGTCAGGCGGCGCGTCTGCGGTCCTCTTCCCGGATCCGGTCCATGCAAGCCCGAGGCCGCGCCCGGCGCCGGGCCTCAGGCGAAGGCCGGGATCGGCGCGATCTCCACGCCCGCGTCCTCCAGCGCCTTCCGGCAGGCGCGGGCCACCGCCACCGCCGTCGGCTCGTCGCCGTGCACGCAGAGCGAATCGAAGGCCACCGGCAGGCGCCGCCCGCTCATCGCCACGATCGCCCCCTCCCGCGCCATCGCCACCGCGCGCGCCGCCGCCTCGGCCGGATCGCGGATCACGGTCCCCGCCAGCGCGCGCGAGGCGAGGTTGCCCTCGTCGTCGTAGTGCCGGTCCGCGAAGGCCTCCCGCACCAGCGGCAGGCCCAGCTCGCCCGCCGCCCGCTCCATCGCGCTGCCCGCCAGCGCCAGATAGCGCAGCGTCGGATCGACCCCCCGGATCGCCCGCCCGATCGCCATGGCGTAGTCGTCCCGCGTCGCCGCCATGTTGCTCAGCGCGCCATGCGCCTTGACGTGCGTCACCTCCACGCCGACCAGCGTCGCGAGCGCCGTCAGCGCCCCGATCTGGTAGGCGACCGCGTTCTCCAGCTCGTGCGGATCCATCTCGATCCGCCGCCGCCCGAAGCCGCCGAGATCCGGAAAGCCCGGATGCGCGCCGACGCTCACGCCGCGCAGCTTCGCCGCCTCCAGCGTGCGGCGCATCACCGTCGGATCGCCCGCATGGAAGCCGCAGGCGATGTTGGCCGAGGCCACCACGTCCAGCAGCGCCGCATCGTCGCCGATGTCCCAGGCCCCGTGCCCCTCGCCCAGATCCGCGTTGATGTTGAGCCGCATCCGCCTCTCCCTCGTGACTCGCCGTGAAGGATCGGCAGGATGGCTCCATTCGACCGCCGCCGCGAGAGGCCCCGCATGACGCATCCCCGCTTTCTGCCCTGCGGCGACGCCGGCCTCTCGGTGGAGTTCGGCGACGCCGCCGGCCGCGAGGTCAGCGAGCGCGTGCTGGCCCTCGACGCCGCGTTGCGCGCCGACCCGCCGCCCGGCCTCGTCGAGACGGTGCCGACCTTCCGCGCCCTCGCGGTGCATCTCGATCCCCTCGTCACCGACGGCGCGGCGATGGAGGCGGCGATCCGCCCCCGTCTCGCCGCCCTCGACGGGGCGACGGGAGCAGGGCGGCGCTGGAGCGTCCCCGTCTCCTACGCGCCCGAACACGCGCCCGATCTCGAGGAGGTGCAGCGTCTCACCGGCCTCTCGCGCGAGGAGGTGATCGGGCTGCATGCCGGGCCGGAGCTGCACGTCTACATGATCGGCTTCCTTCCGGGGCATCCCTACATGGGCGACGTGCCGGAGCCCCTGCGCCTGCCGCGCCTCGCCGAGCCGCGGACGCGCGTGCCGCGGGGGGCCGTCGCCATCGCCACCGCCTTCAGCGCGATCTATCCGGTCGAGAGCCCCGGCGGCTGGCGGCTGATCGGGCGCACGCCGCTGCCGCTGTTCGATCTCGGCCGGGATCCCGTCGCGCTGCTGCAGCCGGCCGACAAGGTCACGTTCCGCGCCATCTCCTCGGCCGAGTTCGACGCGCTCGCCCGCGACGCCGAGGCCGGGCGCTGGACCCCGTCGCCCGAATGACCGCCGTCCTCGCGATCCGGGAGCCCGGACCAGCCACCACCGTGCAGGACGCCGGGCGCCCCGGCCTGCAGCGCTTCGGCGTGCCGCCCTCGGGCGCCCTCGACCGCGAGAGCCTCGCCCTCGCCAACGCCCTCGTCGGCAACCCGCCGGATGCGGCGGCGCTCGAGGCGCGCTACGCCGGCCCCGACCTGACGGTCGAGGGCGGTCCGGCGCTGATCGCCCTCGCCGGCCCCGCCGCCGGGCTCCGGGTCACGCTCCTCGGCGAGGCCCCGCGGGAAGTTCCGCCCGCCGCCTCGGTCCGCGTGCCGGAAGGCGCCCGCGTCACCGTGCGGCCGGGGCGCGAGGGCTGCACCTGGTATCTCGCCGTGGCCGGCGGCTTCGCCCTGGCGCCCGCGCTCGGCGCCCTCGCCACCTACGCCCGCGCCGGCCTCGGCGGGTTCGAGGGGCGCGTCCTCCGCGCCGGGGACCGCCTGCCGCTGCACGGCGACACCGGCGCGCCGGAGCGGGCCGTGACGCCGCCCCCCACGCCCGCCTCCCCGCACCCGATCCGGGTGGTGCTCGGCCCGCAGCAGGACGCCTTCACCGAGGACGCGCTCGCTCTCTTCCTCGCGACCGAGTGGGAGGTGGGCCAGGCGGCCGACCGCATGGGAATCCGCCTCGACGGGCCGGAGCTGACCCATCTCCGCGGCCACGACATCGTCTCCGACGGCATCGTCACCGGCTCGATCCAGGTGCCGGGCACGCGCCGCCCGATCCTGCTGCTGGCGGACCGCCAGACAACCGGCGGCTACCCCAAGATCGCGACCGCGATCACCGCCGACCTTCCCCGCCTCGGCCAGGCCCGCGTCGGCGACCGGATCCGCTTCGAGGCGGTGACCGCCGCCGAAGCGGTGCAGGCCGCGCGCCGCGCCGCCCGCGCGCTGGAGGTCCGCCTCGCCGCCGTGGCCGCCGCCCGATCCGGCCCGCCCGACGCCGCGCGCCTCCTGTCGGAGAACCTGATCTCCGGCGTCGTCTCGATGCACGACTGACCCTTTCGCCCGGCCGCCCGCCCGCCTAACGTCCGCGCCGCATCAGGCAGGGGGAGCGGACGATGAGCGACGGCGCGTGGCAGTTCTGGGTGGATCGCGGCGGCACCTTCACCGACGTGGTGGGCCTGCGACCGGACGGCGCCCTCGTCACCGAAAAGCTCCTCTCCGAGAACCCCGGCCGCTACCGCGACGCCGCCGTCGAGGGCGTGCGCCGCCTGCTCGGCCTCGCGCCCGGCGCGGCGATCCCGCCGGGGCGCGTCTCGGCGGTGAAGATGGGCACCACCGTCGCCACCAACGCGCTCTTGGAGCGCAAGGGCGACCGCACCCTCCTCCTGATCACGGAGGGCTTCGGCGACCTTCTTCGCATCGGCTACCAGACCCGCCCGCAGCTCTTCGCGCTGCACATCGAGCTGCCCGCGCTCCTGCACGAGCGGGTCGCCGAGATCCCCGAGCGGCTCGACCGCGACGGCGCCGTGCTCACCCCCCTCGACGAGGATGCGACCCGCAGTGCGCTGGCCGGGGCGAAGGCCGACGGCATCGATTCCGTCGCCATCGCCTTCCTGCACGGCTACCGCAATCCGGACCACGAGGCCCGCGCCGCCGCCCTCGCGGCGGAGGCCGGCTTCTCCCAGATCTCCGTCTCGCACCAGGTCAGCCCGCTGATGAAGCTGGTCGGGCGCGGCGACACCACCGTCGTCGACGCCTACCTCTCCCCCATCCTCCGCCGCTACGTCGACCAGGTGGAGGACGAGCTGGGCGCCGAAGCCTCGGGCGCGCGCCTGATGTTCATGCAGTCCAACGGCGGCCTGACCGACGCCTCTCTCTTCCAGGGCAAGGACGCCATCCTCTCCGGCCCCGCCGGCGGCGTCGTCGGCATGGTCAAGACGGGCGAGCTCGCCGGCTTCGACCGCCTCATCGGCTTCGACATGGGCGGCACCTCCACCGACGTCTGCCACTACGCCGGCGCCTACGAGCGCAGCCTCGAGACCGAGGTGGCGGGCGTCCGGATGCGCGCGCCGATGATGAACATCCACACGGTGGCGGCGGGCGGCGGCTCCATCCTCTTCTTCCGCGAGGGGCGCTTCCAGGTCGGCCCCGAGAGCGCCGGCGCCCATCCCGGCCCCGCCTGCTACCGCAACGGCGGGCCGCTCACCGTCACCGACTGCAACGTCCTCCTCGGCAAGCTCCAGCCCGCCCATTTCCCGGCGGTGTTCGGCCCGGACGGCGACCAGCCGCTCGACGCCGAGATCGTTCGGGAGAAGTTCGAGGTGCTGGCGCGGGAGATCGCCGACGCCCGCGGCGAAGACCCGCGCCCGATCGAGGAGGTCGCCGAAGGGTTCCTCCGCATTGCGGTCGAGAACATGGCCAACGCCATCAAGAAGATCAGCGTGCAGCGCGGCTACGACGTCACCCGCTACGCGCTCAACTGCTTCGGCGGCGCCGGCGGCCAGCACGCCTGCCTCGTCGCCGACGCGCTCGGCATCGGCTCGGTGCTGCTGCATCCGCTCGCCGGCGTCCTCTCCGCCTACGGCATGGGCCTCGCGGAGATCCGGGCGCTGCGCGAGCACGCGGTCGAGGCGCCCATCGCCGAGACCGCCGAACCCCGCCGCCTCCTCGCGCGCATGGAGGCCGAGGCCCGCGCCGAGGTGGAGGGGCAGGGCATCGCGCCCGAGGCCGTGACCGTCGAGAGCCGCGCGCTCCTGCGCTATCGCGGCGCGCACCAGCCGCTCGACGTCGAATTCGGCGCGCCCGAGGCGATGGCCGCGCGCTTCGACGAAGCCCACCGCGCCCGCTACGGCTTCTCCGCCGGGGAGCGCGAGCTGGTGATCGAGGCGCTCGCCGTCGAGGCCGTCGGCGGCGCCGGCGCGGTCGCCGACGCGGACCTGCCCGAGCGCCCCGAGGCCGAACCCCTCGACCATGTCGAGACGATCGCGGGCGGCGAGCGCCGCAGGACGCCGCTCCACGACCGCGAGGCGCTCGCCCCCGGCCAGCGCATCGAGGGCCCCGCCATCGTCAGGGAGCCGACCGCGACCACCGTGGTCGAGCCCGGCTGGCGGGCCGAGCTCAACCGCTTCGGCCATCTCGTGCTGACCCGCGCCGTCGCGCCGCCGAAGCGCGAGGCGGTGGGGACCGAGGCCGATCCGATCCTGCTCGAGGTGTTCAACAACCTCTTCATGAACATCGCCGAGCGCATGGGCGCGACCCTCGCCAACACCGCCTATTCGGTGAACATCAAGGAGCGGCTGGACTTCTCGTGCGCGCTCTTCGACCCCTCGGGCGGGCTGGTCGCCAACGCCCCGCACGTCCCCGTGCATCTCGGCTCGATGTCGGAGGCGATCCGCACCATCATCCGCTCGCGCAAGGCGACGATGCGGCCGGGCGATCACTACGTCCTCAACGCGCCGTTCAACGGCGGCACGCATCTGCCGGACGTCACGGTCGTCACCCCGGTCTGGGACGAGCCGGGCGAGCGCGTCCTGTTCTACGTCGCCTCCCGCGGCCACCACGCCGACATCGGCGGCATGACGCCGGGCTCCGCCCCGCCGGATTCGCGCCACATCGACGAGGAGGGCGTGCTGATCGACGACTTCCAGCTCGTCGACCGCGGCCGCTTCCTCGAGGCGGAGACGCGCGC
>JAWLFJ010000167.1:0-6822 GCA_041685625.1 Paracoccaceae bacterium
CACGAACAGACCCTCTCGTCTCGATCCAGACATCCTCGGCGCTCCATAGGGTTACGCCGCCGTCAGAAGCGCGGAATGCATCAGAAGTGAGTCAGGCCCCCTTTTGCGCGCCGATCAGGGATCCTAATTGCGTGCCGTTTGACAAGCAAAGGCTCCACGCTCCACGAGCTTACAACCGCTCTGCCGCAGGCGCAGCTGCGTGAGGAAATCGAGCGGAGCGTTACCGCCGCATTCTCCGTTGCGCGCATCGACCCCTTCCTGCATCTCGTGAGGCCGCTTCGGGGTGCTTGCTCGTGGAGCCGATGCCGGTCTTCTCTTTCAGGGCCTCCCGCGGGCCATTGCCGCCCCGATCTCGACCGAGACCGGGCCTCCCCGTCATCGGAACCGCGAGCCCGCCGCCTCCCGGCGACCTGGTGCGGGCGGACCGGAGGCGTCGCGGCGCGGTCCGGGGGCGACCGGGCATCGGCGGATGCGGCGTGACGCCGAAGCCGCGCGGTCGGCGATGAGCGGCGGCGCGGCCCGTCCGCGTCGAGCGCCGTTTCCTTTCGGTGCGCAAACCGCCATGATCCGCCGGGTAGGCGTCGGAGGTGGATCGCAATGACGAAGACACGCGTGGCCGTCATCGGGGGCGGCGTCGGGGCGATCACCGCGGCCTACGCCATCGCGCGCGATCCGGAGCTGCGCGCGCGCCATGAGATCACAGTCTACCAGATCGGCTGGCGTCTCGGCGGCAAGGGCGCCAGCGGGCGCCAGCGCGACGCGCACGAGCGCATCCTCGAGCATGGGCTGCATGTCTGGGGCGGCTTCTACGACAACGCCTTCCGCCTGCTGCGCGACTGCTACGAGCGGATGAACGCCCTCGGCCTGCGCGACCGCGCCGCTCCGCTCGGCACGATGGAGGCCGCGTTCGAGCCGCTCGACCACCTCTTCCTGGCCGAGCATGTCGACATGGGCGAGGGTCGGCTCGAATGGCGGCCCTGGCTGATCGACCTGCCGACCGACGGCCAGAGGCCCGGCGACGCCACGTCCGCGCCGACGCCCTTCGAGATGTTCCTCAAGCTGCTGCGCATCCTCGTCGCCTTCCTGGAGGACGGCGAGTTCGCCGTCGGCCTGCACGCGGGTCTGGGCCCGGAGCGCGCACGGCGCCTTCGCGGCGCCCACCGGGACCTGCACGACCACGCCCACGCCATGCCGCGCGAGCCGCACCGCCACGGGGCGCGCCAGTCCAGCCTGCTCGTCGATCTGATCGAGGCCGCGCAGGGGGTGGTGCACGAGATGCAGACGCCCGAGGCGCTGCGCGACGACAAGGTTCGGCGCGCGCTGCACCTCGCCGACCTGTCGCTCGCCTACGCGCGTGGCATGGCGGCCTCGGACGCCTTCGTCGCCGGCTACGACGCGCTCGACCAGTGGGAGTTCACCGAATTCATGCGCCGGCACGGCGCCGGCGAGAGCGCGCTCGGCTCGGTCCTGCTGCGGGGCTGCTACGACTTCGTGTTCGGCTTCCCGCACGGCCCCGGCCTCGCCGCCGACGTCGGCGCGGGCACCGCGATCCGGGCGATGTCGCGCCTCCTGCTCGGCTACCGCGGCGCGATCTTCCAGAAGATGCGCGCCGGCATGGGCGACACGATCTTCGCGCCCTACTACCTCGTGCTGAAGGCGCTCGGCGTGAAGTTCCGCTTCTTCAACGCCGCGCGGGGCCTGCGGCTCGACCCCACGGGAACGCGCGTCGTCGCGATCGACATGGTCCGGCAGGCGTCCCCGAAAGGCGGCGACTACGATCCCCTGCACACCGTCGAGGATCTGCCCTGCTGGCCGTCGGAACCCTTCTGGGACCGGATCGAGCTCGTGGACGCGCTGAAGGGCGCCAAGGCCGAGGATCTCGAGCTCGAGGGCGTGGCCCGCCCCCCGCGCGGCCACCCCTACACGCTGAAGGCCGGAGAGGACTTCGACGAGGTGATCCTCGGCGCCTCGATGGGTTCGCTGCCCTACCTCACCGAGGATCTCGCCGCCGTCTCGCAGCGCTGGCGGCGGATGCTCGCCTCGGTCAAGACCGTCGGGACCCGCGCCGCGCAGTTCTGGCTGACGAAGGACCAGGACGCGCTCGGATGGCGCGAACTGGTCGATCGGTGCAACCCGGACGTGCGCAAGCCCGAAGGCTCGCTCGAGACGATCATGACCGGCTTCGGCGAGCCGCTCGACACCTGGGCGGACATGAGTCATCTCCTCCCGCGCGAGGCGTGGGGTCCGGACGGGCCGAAATCCATCGCCTACTTCTGCTCCCCGGCCCGCGACGGGCTCACCGAGGAGGAGTTCCGCAGGGACGTCCGCGCCTGGCTGAACGAGGATCTCGCCGTCATCTGGCAGGACGAGCGCGGCCGCGGGCGCGGCCATGTCGGCTTCGACGAGAGCGAACTCTACCTCGACGCCGACCGCGACGGCGACGCCTTCGCCCAGCAGTATTTCCGCGTCAACGAGTCCGGCTCCGAGCGCTACGTGCTCTCGGTCACCAACAGCGTCTACCACCGCCTCGCGCCGGGCGAGAGCGGGTTCGAGCGTCTCACCCTCGCCGGCGACTGGACGCGCTGCGGCCTCAACGCCGGCTGCGTCGAGGCCGCCACCATGTCCGGCCTCGCCGCGGCCGAGGCGGTGACCGGCAAGCCGATGCTCGTCGTCGGCGCGGACGACGTCGCGGTCGACCGGTCGCTCGCGGCGCAGGCGATGTACCGCACGGCGGACGTCACCAGCGCCCGCTGGCCGCTGAGCGGCTTCTACGCGCGCGGCGAGATGACGGGCTGGTTCCTGTTCTACCAGATGCCCCGCGCCGAGGTGCAGGCGCTCCTGCCCGAGGGCATGCACCTCGCTCACACCCCGCTCGCCGCCAGGGGCGCACACCCGGTCGGCCTCTCCCTCTGCCGCTATCACGACGTGCGCGGCAGCTTCGTGCCCGACTTCCTCGCCATGAGCCCCTACGGCGAGGCGAGCTTCGCGATCCCGTTCGTGCGCACCGAGGCGACGGGCCGCGCCCGCTTCCTGTATCCGCGCCGGCTCTACGTGAACAGCGAACCCGCGATCGCTGCGGGCAGGCTGTTCTACGCGATGGACAAGGCGCGAGCCGAGATCCAGGTCGAAGAGCGCCGCTTCGTCGCCGCCACGCCCGCAGGAAAGCGCTTCGTCGAGGCCGAGTTCGTCCAGCACGAGGACCCCGCCCCGCTCGCCCGGCACCCGGCCTTCGGGACCATCGCCTCGCTCCTCGACCTGCCCTTCGTCACCGACGGACGCTTCGGACGGCTCTTCAACGCCTTCGACATGCAGCTCGACCACGCCTGGGGCGCCCCGGCGGCCGGGCGCGTCAAGGTGACGGACGACCAGCCCGGCGGCTTTCCCCACGCCGAACTCGAGGTCGCGCCGCTGCGGCCGGACCATCCGCACGGGCTTCCGGGGGCCGTCCGGATCTGGTGCAGCTGGTCCCTGACCAACCCGCTCGATTCCGATCGCATCCGCCGCGCCGCCGAGGCGCAGAGCTGGCTGCGCCGGACCTACTGACCCGAACCGCCGGAGAGAGAGAGAGACGCGCGTGCCGACCTGCCCCTCCTGCACCGGCGACGCCCCGGAGGGCGCCCGCTTCTGTCCCCGCTGCGGCGCGCCGCTGGGCGGGCGCGCAGGCGGTCCCCTGAGGCGCATCCTGACGCTGATGTTCGTGGATCTCGTCGGCTCCACGAAGCTCGCCGCCGAGAACGAACTGGAGCGTTACGACGATATCCTCGCCACCTATCACGGCGTCGCCTCGCGCACCGTGCACGAGTTCGGCGGATCGATCCTCCAGCTCTACGGCGACGGCGTTCTGGCCTGCTTCGGGCTGACCGACGACGCCGAGAACGCGGCGCTCTCGGCGCTGCTCGCGGCGCGCGCCGTCGCCTTGGCGATGCCCGAGGCCGAGCCCGGCATGGCCGTGCGCGTCGGCATCCACAGCGGCACGGTGATGTGCCGGGTGGAGGCGGGAGGCGAGGTGCTGCCCCAGATCACCGGCCTCGACGTCAACGTCGCCTCGCGCATCGAGGGGCAGGCCGCGCCGGGCGGCGTCGTGGTCAGCGCCGCGACGCTCGACTTCGTCTCGCGCATCGCGCGCGTCGAGGCGCACGATCTGGGTCCGGTGAAGCTCAAGGGCGTCGACGCGCCCATGCGTCTGTTCGAGATCGGCGAGGCGCCGCCCGGTCCGCCCCAACTCGCGCCCGAGCCCTTGGTCGAGCGCGAGCAGGTGGTTCAGGCGCTGATCGCCTCGGAGCCCAAGGGGGCCCACGTCTCGGTCCTCGTGGGCCATCCCGGCATAGGCAAGTCGGCGCTGCTCGCCGAGGTGGCGCGCCGGCTCGACAACGCCTGCCTGCGTGTCGATCTCGCCGCCCGGCTCAATCTGCGGCACACGCCGCTGCACCCGGTGGCCGAATGGCTGGCTCACGCGCTCGGCTTTCCGCGCTTCCCCCTCGATCCCGCCGTGCGACGCGAGGACGTGGCGGGGCGGCTGCGCGCCCTCCTGCCCGGCACGGACGACGCGCGCGTCGACGTGGTCGGCGACCTGCTCGGCCTCGCCGACGCGGCGACGCTTCAGTCCCGCTACGCGCCGCCGCAGCTGCGCGAGATGCGCATCGCCACGCTGGTCGAGATCGTCGTCGAACTGATGGAGGCGGGCCCGACGCTGCTGCTGGTGGACGACTTCCACTGGGTGGACGAGGACACCCACGCCGTGCTCGACCGCCTGCTCGCCCGCGGCGCGCCGGAGGGGACGCGCGTGATCCTCTCCTCGCGTCCCGACGGCGGCCTGACCGAGTTCGCCGCGCGTCACGGCCTGAAGGTGATCCGGCTGGAGCCGCTCAGCGCCGAAGGCGCGCGCGCGCTGATCGGGCGTACGGGGCCGAGGAGCCTCGCCGCAGAGGCGGCCGAGCGCGTCCTCGTCCTCGCCGAGGGCAACCCGCTGTTTCTGCGCAGCCTGCTCGATCTGCTTCGGCGGGGCGGCGATCCGGGCGGCGGCGCGGGCGGCCTGCCGCCCACCATCGCCGCGACCTTCCAGGGCCTCGTCAACTCCTTCGGCGCGGCGCGGGAGACCGCCCTCCAGGCCGCCGTGATCGGCCGCGGCTTCACCCTCGAGGAACTCTCATGGCTCGCCGGCCCCGACGAGGACACAGGCGCGCGCATCACCGAACTCGCCGCCGCCGGCCTCGTCGAACGCGCCGCCGGCGGCGTCTGCCAGTTCAGCCACGTCCTCCTGCAGGAGGCCGCCTACGACATGATCCCCGCTTCGCGCCGGCGCGAGATGCACCGGCGCTTCGCCGAGGCGCTGCGCGCGAACGACCCGACGCGCGCGGCCGCGGTGCCCGAGGTCGCGGCCGACCACTTCATCGCCGCGGGCGATCCGACCGGAATCGCCGGCAGCGCGGTCGAGGCCGGGATCGGCTTCCTGCGCCGCGCCGGTTTCGAGCGCGCCGTCCACTATCTCCGCCACGCCGTCGACGCTCTCGACGCGCTCGGAGCCGCGCAGGGGGCGGAGGCGCTCCGCGCACCCCGCCTCGGCGCGCTCACGCTGCTGGCGGCCGCCAAGATGCAGCGCTTCGGCTTCTCCCACCCCGATACGCTCGAGAGCTACCGCGCCCTGGAGACCGCGGCGCACGAGGCGGGCGGGCGCGGGCCCGAGCGGGTGCAGGCGCACTACGGGCTCTTCGCGCACCGCATCATCTCCGGCGAGGTGCGCGCCAGCCGCCACATCGTCGCCGAGATGGTCGAGGCCGCGGACCCAGCCGACCCCGGGCAGATCCTGCTGGGCGAGGTGAACGCCTGCGCGCTGGCGCTCTATTCCGGCCGACTCGACGACTGCCTCGCCGCAAGCGCGCGCGCCAAGGCGCTCTACGATCCCGCGGCGCATGGGCTGCTCTTCCTCTCGGTCGGCGCCGACCCGCTGATCTCCGTGCTGACGGCGGAGGCCAACGTCGTCGCGCTCCGCGGCGGGCTCGACGCCGCGCGCGACCTGACCGGCGAGGCGACGGCCCATGCAGACGCCCTCGGCGCCGCCCTCCAGATCCCCTGGATAAAGAACTTCAACGGCTCGGCCCTCCTGATGGCCGGCGCGATCGCGGAAGGCGAGGCGATGATCGACGAGGGCCTCGAGCTCGCGCGCGAGCAGGGGGCCGCCTTCTGGTCGTTGGTGGGGCTGATGTGGAAAGCCGTCGCCGCCTCGGACCGCGGCGCGCCGGAGACCGCGCCGATGCCGCTGCCGGAGGTGATGGCCCGGGCGGCGGGCATCGGCGTCGGCCTCAACCGGCCGCTCCTGCGCGCCGTTCTCGCGACCGACCTCCAGCGCGCCGGCGAGGCGGCGCGAGCGCGCGAGGCCGCGCTCTCCGCCTGCCGCGACGCCGCCGTGACCGGACAGGGCCAGTGGAGCGCCGAGATCTGGCGCCGCGCGGCCGACGTCCTCGCCGCGCAAGGCGATCACGAGGCCGCCGAGCGCCGCCGCATCGTCGCCCGCGCCTACGCCCGCCGCATGGGAGCCGTCGAAGCCGAGCGCCGCTGCGGCGTCGAGGCGTGAGCGTCCGCGGGAGAGTCCTTCGCGCCGGCGGCCGCCCGCCCCGCGTCGCGGTCGGCGTAGCGGCCGCATGACGGCTCCCCGGACGGCTGCCATCAACCGGAGCGGCCGTTCCGACCGCGACGGTCCCGACCGACCCGCCTTGGAGGCAGACTCCGTCGGCCCGGACGCAGACGTAGCGGCGGGCGGAGAGATCGCGACGCTGCCGGCGGTCGCGCTCCTTCTGCCACCCGGCCGTGAGACGCGTGACGGCG
>JAWLFJ010000168.1:0-6690 GCA_041685625.1 Paracoccaceae bacterium
GCAGATCGGTGCGTCCGTCGGCGGTGCGCCGGATGCCGGAGGCTCCCGTCAGCGCCTCGTGCCGGGCCTTGGCCGTCGCTGGATCCCCGGGAAGGAAGTCGTCCTCGCTCAGCGTCTTCACGACATGGGAGAAGAGCCCGTTGAGCCGGCGGGCGATGGAGGCGTCGAGGTTCATGCCGCTGGTCAGGGTGGCGTGGACCGCCCGGAAGGCGGCCCGCTCCCGCGGGTTCATGGCGAAGCCCTGGGCCTGCACCTGCTCGACGGCGTTCCGCGAGGCCTCCAGCGTCTTGCGGGCGCCCTCCGCCGCCCTCAGCCGGTCGGCCGTGCCCTTGGCGGCGTCTATCGCGCCCGTCATGTGGCGCCGGAAGCGCCCGTTGAAGCGGCGCTCGACCTCGCGGAGCCGGGCGTCCGAGGGGTAGGCCTGATCGAGCACCCTGTCGGTCTCCGCGGAGTCCCGGGCCTCGGTCAGGTCGATGGGCTCGGCCGCGAGTATCTCGACGTTGAAGCGGACGTTCGAGAACAGGCTGGGGCCGGGTCCGGTCCTGATCCCCAGCATCGCCTTGATCGCGGAGACCTAAATGCTGAAAACGATTTTCGGCGACCTGCAGACACCCTGAACACCAGGCGCGTTTCGAGGGTCCGCGCACCCGTCCACTCCGAGTTCACTCCGGTTCGCCCGGAGTTCACTCGGAGTCGGCGCGATCCGGGGCCTCCCTCGGCGTCGTCCGACCTCCACGGCGACGATCGGCGGCCCGTCTGCGCCGGCACGGCGGCGTCCGCTCTCGGTCGACGCCGTCTTCGCCGAACGGACTCCGAGTTCGACCCGAGTTCACTCGGAGTTCGGAAAGTACCGACAGGACAGTCTCTTGCCCCGTCACGGACCGCGTCTCGGCGACCGGCGGCGTCCCCGACGGAGTCCGACTCCGAGTGGCGGAGGGCTCGAACGGAGTAGCACGGAGTGAATCGGAGTGACGAGGCGCCCTCGGCCCGTCCCGAGGAGAGCGGAAGGGTCCGCCCTCCCCTTTCCGGCTCTCGTCAAGACCGCCCCGGGCATGCCGGGAGGCGCACGAAGGCGTCGGAGAGAGTTCACACCCCCCACCTGAACTCATCCCGTCACACCTAAACCCTGAACATGCCTGCAGCCTCCCTTTCGGACGGCAGAGACCCTGAAAGCCTCGCGACCGGAAGACGCCGCCCGAAACGTGTCGCGGGCCCGTCCGATCCGGAGGGATCCGGGACCGGTCGAGCGGGACGGATTCCGAGCATGGGTCCCCTGCCCCGCCGTCAGGATCGTCGGGCGGCCGAGACCCCTGCCCGACCCCGGTCGACGGGGAACGATCCCCCGGACGGAGGGGCGAGCCACCCGACAGGGACTGCTCTCATAGGTTGAGGCTGCGGCAGCTCACCGGCGTCGCCTCGGGGCGGTTGAGGAAGATGCCCGTGTCGGTCAGGCGCACGCCGAAATAGAGGTCGTCACCGCTCTGCTCGTCGATGGTGGTGTGCAGGCCGCGGGTCCCGAGCTCCGCCGTGAAGGCGGCGATCGCCTCGGCCTCCTCCTTGAAGGTCATGTCCTCGGAGCTGTCGATGCGCATGCGGACGTTGGCCATGTAGGCCTGCTCCGCCTGGCAGACCATCGCGCCGGCCTCGAGGTTGTGGACGATGGCGTCGTCGCAGTGCTCCTGCGTGGCGAACACCTTCTCGCGCAATTCCATCAGGTCCTCGGTCGAGATCAGGTGGAGCTTCACGTCCACCAGCGTGATATGCGCCGTGACGTCCTGCCCGCGTCCGCCCTCTGCCGAGCCCGAGCCGAAGCCGAGGCCGACGCGGAACTCCTTCTCCAGCGCCGAGGTCTGGTCGCGGTCGACGGAGGCCGACTCGATCCGGTAAGCGGCGAGGAGCTCCGGCCCCACCGTGCAGGTCGGGTGCAGGCGCACCTGCGCGGGGCCGAGGACCTCCACCGTCAGGATCGTGCCGGGGGCGAAGAAGTCGGCCGGGGGGATCACCTCGATGAAGCCGGCCTCGTTGATGAGCCGGCTGAAGCTGTCCTCGGGGTCCTCGAACAGGTCGTTGACGAGCCATCCCGCGAGGCCGCCCGCCGCCACGAAGCCGACGACTCCGAGGAGCCTCGGGTCCTTGAGGTCGATCTTCATCGCTCCGTCCTTTCCGGCGAGCCGGCGGTCCCTCGCCGTCAGGAGCCGCGACTCAGTTCGCGGGGCAGCAGAGCTGGTCGTCCTGACCGCAGGCGACGTAGCCGGCCGGGCAGGCCGAGGCCGCCACCACGCTCGAGATCGCGAGGCCGAGGGCCAGCGAGAGAGTCTTGAGGTCGAGGCGCATAGCCAATTCTCCAAACGCATGGTCACAATAAGTATTACTGCGAAATCGATGAACCTGACGCAACGACAGGGGGCGGGGTTCGTCTCGGATCTCGCCGCCGGTTTCGGGGCGATTCCAAAAGGTCCGTGGGGTGGTCCATGCAACGTCCATGCGGGATCGCCCGCCGCCGTGCCGGGCAACCGTTCAAGTCCGCGTCGAAGCGGGGGGGCGAAGCAAGATCGGTCAGGTCGGACACTTGCGAACGTGTCGCGGTAACGCCGGTTCGGGAGGGATACCGGGCCGCCCCCCCGCCGTCAGGATCATCGGGTGGCCAAGACGTGGCGTGACGTCGGCGGACGAGCCCCCTGCCCGACCCCGCTCGACGGCTCCGGCATGACCGCCGCTCCCGGGATCCCCCTCGCGGTCGACGCGGACCTTCGCCTCGAGGTCGGCGGGGAACCGACCCCGGGTCGGAGGGGGCGAGCCGCCTGACCGGGACATGCCCTCAGAGCCGCTGAGCGGCCCTGACGCTTTTCGGCGGGTGTGGGGGGTCCGTTTCGGCGATCCACGGCGGCTCTGTGAGCCTCAGCACGGCATGTCGGGTCCGAGAGTCGGCCCGGCGAGACCGACGAGGACATTCCGAAGAACGTCCGCACGCGATGCCGCCGGGTGGAGAGTGCGGCACGCGTCGTCCGGTCCACCTTCGTCGCGGGAACCAGTGGGCAGCCGTGAGCCGTGACAGGGGATCCAGAGGAGCCGGCCGTCAAGCCGGACCAGGCGGACGTTTGGGTGACGCGGTGGAGCATCGGGCTGGTGGCGGGCGGAACTTCCGCGCCCTCCACGTGGTCGCCGAGCTCGGCGGAGGGCGTCGCTCTCGATCATCCTTCGGCTGAACCAGGAGCTCCGAGCCCCTCGATGGAGGAGACGGCGTCACACCGCAGGCAGGCAACAGTCATGTGGCGCCGTGGGCGCAGAGCGCCGGCAGGGTCCGACGCGGAGACGGGGCGCCAGCCCCGGCGCAGCGGAGAGGCGCTGCCGAAGTGTCGCGCACGCGCGCTTTTTATAACTGAATTCAAATACCTCTAAAAGAGACTCCTTCCCTTCACTCCTACAGGACTGCGACCCTACTACAGGGCTTCGCCCTTTCGTAGGGTCTTGCCCTGCAGTCGTTCGTGGAGGAGTCTCTAGCCTAACTTATGGATTCTCCACTAATATTATAAATATTGTAGATAAAAAGGAATGGGTTCTCCGGACCCATCCTTTTTATGTTTGCTTTATATTATATAGATAGATGTTTCTTAGTTAGTGATTTGTATCTAAAGCATATAAATAATATATAAATATATCTCTCGATCTCTTTATATAAGAGAGAGTTTCCAGAACTGGACCCCAGAGACGACTAACGTCAGTTTACCATGATCCTCGGGACTGCCCACCCCCTCCGTTACGTCAGTTCCACCATTCCAAGCGTTCCCTTTACGTTCGGTGCAAAAATGCACCCGGGGTTCGGAGAACGGCCGCCACCGCCTCGCCCCGCTTGCTCGCAGCCGCCACGAAACCGAATTTGCCGACTTCGCTGCTGGGCGCAACGACGCTTGACTCTCGGCCCTGTCCGACCGATCTGACCACGCCGGCCAATCGCGCGATCTGAAGCGAAGGCCGCGTTTCCGGTCGCAATGACTGCGAGGATCTGTGCGCGGAATGCGCGCCGCTCAGAAGCTGGCGGCCAGCCCGATCGAAAAGCCGGTCAGGTTGTCGCCATAGGTGGCGCGGGCCACAAGCCGCGTCGTCGTCACCCAAGGCACCCAAGTGTTCTCGAGATCGATCTCGCCGCCGAGACCGCCCTGCACCAGCCAGTCGGTCGCCAGCGCCTGGCCCTGATCGCCCGTCAGCAGCGAGCCCGACGCCTCGGTCACGATCCGCACCGGACGGTCGAACAGCCGCAGGCCGGTCGGGATTCGCAGGCGCGACCACAGCCCAGTGGTGATCGCCGTCGCCTCGGCACCAAAGCCGCCGGAGATCGACTCGAGCTGGATGTGCGTGTGGCGCAGCGTGAAGTCGACTTCGTAGTCGTTCTCCCACCGCTTGTTGAAAGATAGCGCCAGCGCGCCGCCGAGGCCGCCGACCCAGTAGCCGCCGTCCTTGAGGAAGCTGATGTCGAGGTCGAGGCGACGGGCGATGAACTCGGCCGCGACCGAGGTGTCGGTCTGCACACGGCCCAACGCGACGTGCGCCATCGGCCGCAGGATCAGACCCTCGGCCAGCTCGAAATCCCAGCCGACGGCGCCGGTCGCCGCGACGTTGGTGTATTTGAGCGGCAGCAAGCTGCGCTTTTCGCCCCGGCTGGCGATCAGGACCGGGTCGTAGCGGCTCCAGCCGATGAACCCTTCGAGATAGAGGGGCACGCTCTCGGACAGGGTGAAACCCCCGCCGAGCTGCGCCGCCTGCAGGTCGTAGTCCGCGAAGGCCGAGCCGCCCTCCAGCGCCAGCGTCCCGGCCGTCTCGCTGGGCACGGCGGAGACGCCGAGGACCGCGAGCGCGCTGTCGGCGTTCTCGTTCAGGCGCTGCTGCGTCAGCCTGCGAATGACGCCTTCGAGGCTCTGCGCGGCCGCCGGAGCGGCCGAGAGGCAGATGGCGAAGACGCAAAGGGCTGCCGCCGCGAGCGCTCGAATTTCGGCCAATGTCCCCTCCTGGACGCCGCTCCAGTTCCGCGAATTCCATGTACTCCCGTGCCAACGGCAGGACGACCTGCCGGAGCCGACTTCGTTGCGCGTTACAGGATAAGGCGGCTTCGAGAACATGCCCAGCCGGTCGCGCAGCACGGCTCCAAGCTCGTCGCCGCCGCCTTCATCCAGAGCCGCCGTTCTCGACCGATGCAGCGGACGGCATCCTCGTCTCGCGGGCGACCTTCGCGGTCGCGCGCGCCCGGCTAGAAAAGGCGAACGGCGCGATGTCGCTTCGACGCCGACCTGCAGGGCCTTTGCGCCCGGCCCCCCTCACCGCTCCAGTCGCGTTATCTTCGTGCCCTGCAGGCCACCGCCGGCCATCAAGCCCGCTTGGCCGAAGAACACCGGTACGATATCGCCCTGCAGGTCGTTTGTGCCCATGGAGCTTGACCAGCCGTCGCGCCCGCCCACCAGAGTCGGGCCGACGCCGGCCTCCCAGCCATCGTTGTCCTCGAAGTGGCGCAGCGCCGCGTCGTTGAGGAAGAACATCGCGTACGAGAACTGCTGACCGCCGATCTGCAGCCCATATGAGGCGCCGAGGATATTGTAATAGCCGAGCGTGGCGTCGCCTTGGCGCATCACGCCCTCGCCGAACTGCCCGCCGATCATCAGGCCGCCCTTGGTGATCTTCGGGAAGATGAGCACGGCGACGGACTTCTCCGCCAGTTCCCGCGTCTCGGCAGACTGCGCGTAGAGCTGCTCCAGCGCCTTGTCCGCGCCGGCTTCGAGCTCGGCGGCCGGGGTGGGGGTGGTTTGCCTTTTAACGGTTCGCTCCACCGCGCCCGCGGCATCCGAGACGCCCTGCTTGGCGCGGTCCAGCAGATTCTGGGCCGGGGCGGCGGAGACGGCGCAGATCAGGCCGATGCAGGCGACAGGGGCGATCGACGCTTTGAGCATGATGGAGAGACTCTCTCGTTCGAATTGGCACCGGCGACACAAAGCCGTCTGCCGAGTGATCCTGTCCAAGCGGCAGAATCAGCGCTTAGTCCGATCACCGTCGCGTCTCAACTCTTGACGTGCATTCCCCATATGGCCGACCTCCGGAGAAGTTGACGTCACTAAAGCCGGGTTTCCAAGCGATTCCCGTCATGGCCGGTTCCGAACTTCGGCTCGGCGGCCGCGAAGAGGCTCCAGACCGGCTGGTCCAAGTTCCGACGGCGTCGACCCGACTTTGCAGGGCGTTGGATCGAGAGATCTGCTCTCATGGTCACCCTCCAGGACACCTCTCCACCCTCGCGACACCGAAGACCAAACACCCCCCGGGGCTCTTTCACCGTGTCGCCGCCGCCCCCCTCCCTCCACCGCCGTCGATGCGCTCCACCACCTCGTCGCCGCCCCATCGGGCCACGTCCTCGACGGCGAGGCCGTGCGCTCCGAACTCGACGACGATTCCGAGCTCCGGATGGCGCCGGGCCTGCAGGTCTCGATCGCGTTCCGCTCGGTCCGGTCACGTGCGGGTCACGCGCCTTCGGGTGACTGAGGGAACGGCGAGTCCATGTCTGCGTTTGAGCGAGGAGCGGATGATGAGCGTAAGTCCTCGGAAGGAAGCCCGAGATCGGAGCGGCTCCGAAGCGTCCGCGAAGGCGGCCGAGCTTTCGATGCTGGAGGTCGACGTCGAGCTGCACGACGACTCCCACGCCGCCCGACGCGA
>JAWLFJ010000048.1:0-26802 GCA_041685625.1 Paracoccaceae bacterium
TCCGGAGCCATCGAGGACAGCCGGCATGACAGCCATACCCGCATCGCCTGCACCCAGGCAGCTTCCAACCACTCAGAGTGCGATGAAAAGGGGTAAGGCCGCATGACCGACCTCCTGATCCGGACCCTCCGCCCGATGGGCGGCCCGCCGTCCGACCTCCTTATCCGGGACGGCCGCATCGCCGCGATCGGCGACGACATCGACCCCGAGGGCGCGCCGATCGAGGCCGCGGCCGGCCGCATCGCGATCCCCGGCCTCGTGGACGCGCACACCCATCTCGACAAGTCGATGCTCGGCCATCCCTGGTGGCGCAACGACATCGGCCCGACGATCATGGACCGCATCGAGACGGAGCGCCGCGTGAAGCGCGAGCGCGCCCTCGACCCCCACATCCAGTCGATGCGCCACGCGCTCCGCAGCCTCGGCTTCGGCACCACGCGCATCCGCAGCCATGTCGACGTCGACACCGATCAGGGCCTCGCCGCCCTCGAAGGCGTCGCGGAGACGCGCCGCGCCCTCGCCGGGCAGGTGGAGATCGAGATCGTCGCCTTCCCGCAATCCGGCCTTCTGATCCGCCCCGGCACGCTCGAGTTGCTGGACGCCGCCCTCTCCGCCGGCGCCGACCTCGTCGGCGGGCTCGATCCCTGCGCGATCGACCGCGACCCGAAGGGCCATCTCGACGCCGTCTTCGCCCTCGCCGAGCGGCACGGCAAGCCGATCGACCTTCACCTGCACGAGCGCGGCGAACTCGGCGCCTTCTCGCTGGAGCTGATCCTCGAGCGGGTCGAGGCGCTGTCGATGCAGGGCCGCGTGGCGGTGAGCCACGCCTTCTGCCTCGGCATGCCCGACCGCGCCCGCGCCGCCGCGCTGACCGAGCGGATCGTGGCGCTGGGCGTCCGCATCCTCACCACCGCCCCCGCCTTCGCCCCGGTCCCGGCGGTGAAGGAACTCGTGGCCGCCGGCGTCACGCTCGGCGTGGGGAACGACGGCTTCCGCGACGTATGGACCCCCTACGGCAGCGGCGACATGCTGGAGCGGGCGATGCTGCTCGGCCTGCGCAACGACCTGCGGCGGGACGCCGACCTCGAACTCGCCCTTCGCCTCTGCACCGAGGGCGGGGCCGCCGCGATGGACGCGCCGGCGCATCGCCTCGAGGCCGGCGCCCCCGGCGACGTGGTGCTCCTCGAAGGCGAGACCCTGGCCGAGGCCGTCGCCGTCCCCGCGCCCCGCGCGCTGGTGGTCAGGGGCGGGCGCGTCGTCGCCCGCGACGGACGGGCGCTCGCCGCCGCCCCCTGACCTCGCGGGCCGCTCAGCCGCCCTCGCCCGCCCCTCGGCGCCTTTTCGGGGGGCGCCGGCCCTCGCCGCGGCCGGACGCCGCCGCCGCGTCCTCGTCCGCCTCCCGCTCGTCCTCGCGCCGGCGCATCGCCTCGACGCCGCCGACGATGTCGAGCAGTTCCGAGGTGATCGCGGTCTGCCGGGTGCGCCGCCGGCGGGCCGAAAGGGTCTCCAGCCGCTCCTCGATGTTGCGCTCGGCCGCCTGCATCGCGGCGAGGCGGGCGGCGTGCTCGCCGGCCAGCGAATGCGCCGCGGCGCGCGCGACTCCGATCAGCAGCCGCTCCCGGATCAGCCAGGAGAACAGCGCCCCCGCCTCCATCCGGAAATCGGGCAGCGACCGCCCCGGCCACTCGCGTTCCGCGAGTTCGCGCAGCGTCTCGGGCGACGGCGGGATCAGCACGGTCGAGATCGGCTCCGTCGCGCCGCCTTCGGCGCCCTCGGCGCGCCGGTTGTGGAACACCTCGATCCGCTCGATCCCCGCCCCCGCCCGCCAGCGATCGGCCTCCATCAGGATCGCCTGCGCCGCCCGGGTCAGCCCCCCGGCGGAGCCCGGCAGCATGTGCGCCGTCTCGACGCTCACGCCCCGCGCCTCCAGCAGCGTGGCCATGCGCCCGCCGATCACCAGCAGACGCGGGACGCCCCGGCCGTCATCCCGTGCCGTACCGACATCGGCCTCGACGCGGTCGGCGAGCCGTTCGTTGAAGCGCCCGCAGAGCCCGCGGTCGGAGCCGAAGACGATCGCCGCCCCGGGACCGCCGGCGCCCCGGCGACGCCGCAGGTCCGGCGGCCGCCGGCGCAGCACCGCCGAAAGACCGAGCTCGACCGTCTCTCCGTAGAGGTCCAGCGCCTCCATCGCGGCTTCGTACTGGCGGATGCTGACGGCCGAGAGCGCCTTCATGGTGCGCACGATGCCGTGGATGTCCTCGGTCGTCTCGATGCGGGAGGAGAGGCTCTCAAGCGTCTCCATCGCCCGCTCCTTCGTCGTCCCGCGCCTCGCCGCCGCCCTTCGAGCCGCCGTCCTCGGCGCCCTCGCCGAGCCCCGCCTCCGCCAGCGCTTCGCGGACGGCCGAGAGGACGGCCTCGCGGTCCTCTTCGGAGAGCTTCTCGCCCGCCGCCGGCCGCTCGGCCACCTCGGCCAGGCGCTCGCGCGCCGCCGCGCGGATCGCCGCCTCGGCCTCGGCCACGCGGTCCGTCGCCACCGAATCGAGCGCGCCCGAGGTCGTCGCCAGCAGCACTGAGATCTGTTCGATCACCGAGAGATGGTCGCCCTCGCCCTGCCGCAGCACCTGGCGGACGCGCCGCCCGCGATCCAGCTTGCGCTGGGTCTCCTCGTCGAGTCGCGCGCCGAAGCGGGAAAAGGACTCCAGCTCCTCGTACTGCGAGTAGGCGAGGCGCAGATCCGCCGCCACCGTCCGGAACGCCGGCAGCTGCGCCTTGCCCCCGACGCGCGAGACCGAGCGGCCGACGTCCACCGCCGGCAGCTGCCCCCGCTCGAACAGCCCGGAATCGAGATAGATCTGCCCGTCGGTGATCGAGATCAGGTTGGTCGGGATGAAGGCCGAGATGTCGCCCGCCTGCGTCTCCACCACCGGCAGCGCGGTGATCGATCCGCCGCCCTCCTCCTCGCGCAGATGCGTCGCGCGCTCCAGCAGGCGCGAATGGATGTAGAAGACGTCGCCCGGATAGGCCTCCCGCCCCGGCGGCCGGCGCATCAGCAGCGACAGCTCGCGATAGGCGCGGGCGTGGCGCACGAGATCGTCGAACACCACCAGCACGTCCTCGCCGTCGGCGGCGAAGCGCTCGGCGATGGTGGCGGCGGCGTAGGGCGCCACGAACTGAAGGCCCGGCGGGTCCTCGCCGCCCGCCACCACGACGACGCAGCGGCCGAGCGCGTCCTCCGCCCGCAGCCGCTCCAGCACCCGCACCACGGCCGAGGCGCGCTGGCCGATCGCGCACCAGACCGAGAGCACGCCCGTGTCCCGCTGCGCCAGAACCGCGTCGAGCGCGACGGAGGTCTTGCCGGTCTGCCGGTCGCCGAGGATCAGCTCGCGCTGGCCGCGCCCGATGGGCAGCGCCGCGTCGATCACCTTGATTCCGGTCTGGAGCGGGGTCGTGACCGGGGCCCGCGCCATGATCGGCGGGGCGGGGCGCTCAACCGGCCGGCGCTCCGTCGCGCCGATCTCGCCCGCGTCGTCCAGGGGCCGGCCGAGCGCGTCGACCACCCGCCCCAGCAGCGCCTCGCCCACCGGCACGTCGACCACCCGGCGCGTGCGGCGCACCTGGTCGCCCTCGCGCAGCTCGTCCGACCGGCCGAGCAGCATCACCCCGGTCCGCCGATGGCCGAGGCTCTCGGCGACGCCCATCAGCCCGTTCGGAAAGGCCAGAAGCTCGCCGGCGGCGAGGTCGGTGAAGCCCGCCACCTGCGCGACGCCGCCGCCGGCTTCCAGCAGCCGGCCGACCTCCCCGGCCTCGAGGTCGGGGCGCACCTGCTCGCGCGCGCGCTCCAGCCCCTCGAAGACGCGCGCGGCCGCCTGCGTCAGATCATCGTTCACGGCGCCCTCATGCCGCGGCCCGCTCGGCGCCCGGCGCGCGGTCCAGCTCGTCCTCCACGAAGCGCTCCAGCCGTTCCAGATGGTCCGAAAGCGACCACTCCAGCACCTGCCCTCCGGCCGAGACGCGCAGTCCCAGGATCAGGTCCTCGTCCGTCTCGAAGCGCGGCTCGGGCGCCTCCGGCATCCGCTCCGCAAGCGCCTCCGCGACGCGCTTGCGGCTCTGCTCGTCCAGCGGCCGCGGGCTCTCGACCAGCGGTCCCCGGTCGGCGTCCAGCGCCGCCTCGGCGAGCCGCTCCACGACCTCGTCCTCGGCCTCGGCGAAGCGTTCCGCGAAGCGCCGCACCGCCGCCTCCTCCAGCGAGGCGTCGGCGAACTCCGCCAGCGCCGAGCGGGCCAGCGCGTTGACGTGCCGCGCCGTGCGTCGCCTCAGATCCGCGAGGAAGCTCTCCCGCTCCGCCTCCAGCGCCTCGAGGCGCGACTCGCGCCGTTCGGCCATCTCGCGCTCCAACGCCTTCTCCAGCTCCTTACGCCGGTCCTCGGCCTTGGCCCGCGCCTCCTCCAGCGCCTCCTCGCGCCGGCGCTCCAGCTCGGACCGCGTCTCGCGCAGGCTCTCGGCCTCGTCCTCGGCCTCCGCGCGCTTCGCCTCGGCCTCCTCCAGCCGCTCGGCGATGCGCGCCTCGCGCCGCTCCATCGCCCGCGTCACGGGACGATAGAGGAAGCGGCGCAGCAGCCAGACCAGGATCAGGAAGTTGACGACCTGCGCCGCGACCGTGAACCAGTCCAGCTCCATCGGCTCAGCCCCCGCCGCCGCCGGCCCCGGCCGCGAGATCCGCGAAGGGGTTGGCGAAGAGCAGGATCATCGAGACCACGAAGCAGTAGATCGCCGTCGATTCGATCATCGCGAGGCTGACGAAAAGCGTCCGCGTGATGGTGTTCGCCTCGTCGGGCTGCTGCGCCAGCGCCGCCAGCGCCTGCGCCGCGGCCCGCCCCTCGCCGAGGGCCGGGCCGATCGCGCCGATCGCGATGGTCAGGCCAGCCGTGACGATCGAGGCGACGGCGATCAGGGCTTCACTCTCCATCCGGATCTCCCTTGGAAGCGCCGCCCGTCCGCCCCCCCGCCGCGGCGGCGGAGGCGATGTAGACCATGGCGAGGACGGCGAAGATGTAGGCTTGGATCATCCCGGTCAGCAGCCCCAGAAGCTGCATCAGCACCGGAAAGAACAGCGGCGCGACCGACAGCAGGATCGCCGCGATCACCGTGCCGCTCATCATGTTGCCGTAGAGGCGGACCGCCAGCGCCAGCGTGCGCGACAGTTCGCCGATGATGTTGAACGGCAGCATGAACGGCGTCGGCTGCAGATAGCTGCGCAGGAACCCGACGATCCCCTTGCGCGTCACCGCGAACACCGGCACCGCCGCCAGCACGCAGAGCGCCAGCGCCGCGGTGGTGGAGAGCGAGGCCGTCGGCGGCGTATAGCCCGGCGTCGGCGCCAGCAGGTTCGCCGTGGCGATGAACAGGAACAGCGTGCCGACGAAAGGCAGATAGCGGTCCGGGTCCTTGACGCCGATGTCCGCGATCTGACCGCGGATCGTCTCCACCGTCGCCTCGGTCAGCGTGCGCAGGCGCGAGGGCCGCTCGTCCCCCGCCGAAAGCCGCGACCCGGCGATGGCCGAGATCAGCGTGAGCGCCGCCATGATCGCCCAGGTCCAGGCCAGCGTCGCGGTGATCGCGACGCCGGGGACGATCCGCAGGAGCACCGTCTCGTCCGGTCCGAGCGTCATGCCTCGCCGCCCTCCGCGCCGCCGCGCCGCGTCGCGCCGCCGCTGCGCCGCGCCCACCCGGTCGCCGCCAGCCGCGCGGCCCCGAAGCCGACCGCCCCGGCCGCCAGCTCCCAGGCGCCTGCGCCGAGCGCGAGCGCCCCGGCCGCCAGCGCCGCCGTCGCCGCCGGGCGCAGGAGGCCGCCGAGCGCGAAGCGAAGCGGGCTCTCCCGCCCCGCCGTCAGCGCCCGCGTCGCCCGCCAGAGCAGCGCCAGATGCGCCGCCCCCGCCGCGAGGCCCGCCGCGAAGGCGAGCGCGAGGACCCCCGCCTCAATCACCCTTGCTCTCCCGGCTCACCCACCAGAGCGCGTTGAGACAGCCGAGGCCGACCCCCGCCAGCAGCAGCGTCAGCGTCCATTCGCTGCCCCCGCCGCTCCGCGCGTCGAGCCACAGGCCCAGCGCCACGCCCGCCAGCGTCGGCACCGCCACCGCCCAGCCCACCAGACCGAACATGCCGAGGCCGAACCACACCGTCCGGCGCCCCTTCTCGCGCGAGCGGCGCTTGCGCCGGGCGCCGCGGGCGATCTCCTCGGCCGCCCGCTCGGGACGCTCGCGCTCCGACTCGTCGCGCTCCGGCCCGCTCACGGCGACGTCTCCCGGCCGAGATCGAAGAACCGGCGCACCAGCCCGGCCTCGAGTCGCGCCAGCGCGCCGCGCGCCGCGCGCTCGTGATCGTCGATCCGCCCGAACGTCTCGGCCACCTGGCGCTCCAGCGCCTCGAGGTCCTCGCCCGGGATCGCGTCGCGCGTCGCCACGGTCACTTCCGCCCCGCACTTGACCAGCGTGCCGCTGTTGACGCCGAGGAAGCGCTCCTCCCCCGCCTCGGTGTCGTGGATCAGGACGCCCGGGATCAGTTCGCTGACGTAGTCGACGTGCCGCGGCAGCATGCCGAAGGCGCCGACGGGCGAGACCGCGACGATCCGCGTCGCCGCCGTCTCCAGCGCCACGCCCGTCGGCGTGACCACGCGCAAGGTCATCGTCTCGCTCATGCCGCCCGACCCTCGGCCCGCGCCTCGAGGTCGGAGAGGCCGCCGATCATGTAGAAGTCGCCCTCCGGGCGGTCGTCGAACTCGCCCGCGAGGATGCGCTCGGTCGCCTCCAGCGTATCCTCCAGCGGCACGAAGCGGCCCTCGTAGCTGGTGAACTGCTCGGTCGAGAAGAACGGCTGCGTCAGGAACCGCTCCAGCCGCCGCGCCTTCGCCACCGTCGCGCGGTCGCGCTGCGACAGCTCCTCGAGGCCCAGCATCGCGATGATGTCCTTCAACTCGTCGTACTCCGCCAGGACGTTGCGGACCTGGCCGGCGAGGCGATGGTGCCGCTCGCCCACCCCCGCCGGGGTCAGCATCTTGGAGGAGGACTTGAGCGGATCGATCGCCGGGTAGAGCCCCTCGGCCGCCCGCCGCCGGGCGAGCGTGATCGAGGCGGAGAGATGCGCGAAGGCGTGCGTCGCGGCCGGATCGGTGAAGTCGTCCGCCGGGACGTAGACCGCCTGCACCGAGGAGATCGCGCCGGAGTCGGTCGAGCAGATCCGCTCCTCCAGCTCCGCGAGCTCGGTGCCCAGCGTCGGCTGGTAGCCCACCCGCGAGGGGATCCGGCCGAGCAGGGCCGAGACCTCGGCGCCCGCCTGCACGAAGCGGAAGATGTTGTCGATCAGCACCAGCACGTCGCGCCGCTCGGCGTCGCGGAAATGCTCGGCGATGGTCATGGCGGCGTGCCCGACGCGGAAGCGCACGCCCGGGCTCTCGTTCATCTGGCCGAAGACCATGACGGTGCGCTCGCGCACGCCCGCCTCGCCCATCTCGCGCCACAGCTCCTCGGCCTCGCGGCAGCGCTCGCCGATGCCGCAGAACAGGCTCACCCCCTCGTAGGCCTCGACCATGTTGTGGATCATCTCGGTGATCAGCACGGTCTTGCCGACGCCGGCGCCGCCGAACAGGCCCGCCTTGCCGCCCCGCTCCAGCGGGCTCAGGAGGTCGACCGCCTTGATCCCGGTCTCGAAGATCTCTCCCGCGACGCGCCGCCGCGACAACGGCACCGGCTTGCCCCGCATGGGTCTGCGCGTCTCCGCGTCGAGCGCGCCGAGACGGTCGATGGGCTCGCCGAAGAGATTGACCATCCGCCCCAGCAGCGCCTCGCCCACCGGCACCTGGATCGGCCCGCCGGTGTTCTCCACCGCCATGCCGAGCGAGAGCGGCCGGTCGGCCGTCAGCACGATGCCGCGCACCGTGCGCCGGCCGATCAGCGCCGCGACCTCGATCACGATCCCGCCGTCGCCCGCGGTCAGCCGCGTCTCCGCCGGCGGCGGGTCGGAGTCGAACCGAACGTCGACCACCGTGCCTTCGATGGAGACGATCCGCCCCTCGCCTGTCTCGTCCCTGGACATGCCGCTGCGTCCGCTCCCGCGTCCGTCCGTTGCGTCCGCGCGCCGCCGGTCTCCCGCCGCGCGCGCCGCCACCTTAGGCCCGCGCCGGCGCCGGTCCTTGATTTCGATCAGTCTCGGGGCGACGCGGCCGGCCGCGATTCCGCGCTTTGAGATCGCGGCCCGCAGCCGCTAGCCTCGCGGCGGGCCGGTTCCCCGGCCCCAAAGACGAAGACCGAATCCAGGGGAGGCCCCGACCATGACCCTCGACGCCCCCGTCCGTCCGAAAAGCCAGCTCGCGCCGCCGCGCCGGCTCGAGCCCGCCTTCGACGATCCCGAGGGCGTGCTCGCCCTCGTCCGCGCCCACGCGCCCTACCGGACGCAGGAGAAGGTCCACAAGCATCCCGGCGTGACCCGCACCGGCGGCTGGTTCCGCAACTTCTGGGCGCTCGGCGGCAGACCGCTCCTGGAGGGCGCGGAACAATACCTGAACAATCCCCGTTTCATCGAGGCCGCGAGGGAGAGCTTCGGCGCCGAGGCGATCCGCCCCGTCGCGATGATGACCAACCTCAACCTGCCGATGGCGGGCCTGCCGCCGCATCTCGACCTCCCCTTCTTCCGCGGCTGCATGAAGCGCGAGGTTCCGGCCTGGATGCTGGTCCCGATGGGCTATTCGGGCCTGTTTCACGACTGGGCCGTGCCCGTCGCCTCCGCCATCACTTGGTTCTACGACGGCGAGGGCGGCGAGTTCGAATACTGGCCCGACGGCCTCGACGCGGCGTCAAGAAGCGAACGACCGCCTTACTGGAACCACGCCGTCCTCGCCGACAACGAATACATGTGGCATCGCGTCGGACCTCTCGGTCGCCCCGAGGAGTTCGTGCCCGCCGACGGCATCCCCTACGACGCCGTTCTCGCCCTGACCGACGACGGCGGCTGGGAGGTGCGCGAGAACGACACGGTCCTCTCCCGCTGGCCCTTCGAGAAGGTGCGCCTCTCGATCCTCTGGAAGGCCTGGTGCTTCGCCGACGAGGCCGAGGCGCGGGCCTTCGAGGACGGCAGCCACGACCTGACGCCGGAGACGATCGTCCGCCTCTTCCTTGAGGATCTGGACGCCCGCGGCGAGCGCGCGGAGCGCCCCGAAGGCTTCGACGACCCCGCCTGGAAGGCGGTCCTGGAGCGGGTCTACGCCGCGCCGCCGCTTCCCGGCTAGGCCGAGCCGATCGTCATGCCGCCGCAGACGTAGAGGACCTGGCCCGTCACGAAGCCCGCTCGGTCCGAGCAGAGAAAGGCGATCGCCTCCGCCACGTCCGCCGGCTCGCCCAGCCGGCGGACGGGCACGCCGTCGATGATCGCCTGCGTGCGCGCATCGCCCGGCGGGTTGACAGCCTCGAAGAGCTCGGTGCGGATCGGCCCCGGCCCGACCGCGTTCACGGTGATCCCGTGCCGGCCGAGCTCCAGCGCCCAGGTCTTCGTCATGCCGTGCAGCCCGGCCTTGGTCGCGGCGTAGACCGTCCGCAGCTCCTTGCCGAGCGCGACGCGGCTCGAGACGTTGACCACCCGCCCGCGGCCCTCGCGCTTCATCGCGGGCAGCAGCGCCTGCAGGCAGACGATCGGCGCGCGGAGGTTCACCGCCGCGACCCGCTCCACGCTGTCCGGATCGACGTCCTCGATCGAGGCGGGCTCCACGATCCCGGCGTTGTTCACCAGCCGCGTCAGCGGCCGCGCCTCGGCCAGCGGCGTCAGGGTCGCCCGCGTCGCCGCGGCGTCGGAGAGGTCGAGCTGCACCGCCTCGTCGAGGTCGTCGTGCTCCGGCGCGATGCGATCCGCGACGAGCACCCGGAACCCCTCCTCGCGCAGGCGCCTCGCCGTCGCCGCTCCGATGCCGCGGGCCCCGCCCGTCACCAGCGCCCAGTCCGCCATGTCGTCCTCCCCTCGCGTCCTTCGCTCCCGCGCGAGGCTAGGCCCGGGCGAGCCCCGAGGCCAGCGCCGCCCCTTGCGCCCGGCCGGCCGCCGGGCCAGCCTCGTCCCCGAGGGGATCAGGCGGATGAGGGCGCGGTGGAGACGCTGGAGTTCACGCATTTCGGAGCCGCGGGCTGGCGCATCAGCGGCGGCCGCACCACCGTCCTCCTCGACCCCTATCTCTCGCGCATCCGCTTCCAGGGCCGCCGCTACGGCCCGCACGACGCGATGCCCGGCGAGGACGATCCGCGCCCGGTGATCCCGATGAGTTCGCCCCCGGTCGTGGATGCGGAGTTCGTCGACGGGACCGTGCCGAAGGCGGACTTCGTCCTGCTCTCCCACGCCCATTTCAACCATGCGATGGACACGCCCCACATCGCCAAGCGCACCGGCGCCGTGGTGATCGGCTCCGAGAGCGTCGCCAATCTCTGCGCCAATCACGGCGTGCCGGACGCGCAGATCCACGCGGTGCGGGGCGGCGAGGACTACGCCTACGACGACATCGGCGTGCGCGTGGTGCCGAGCCTGCATTCGGCGCTCTCCTGCAAGCTCTACAAGGACTTCGGCACGATCCCGCAGCAGGACGAGCCGCTCGCGCTCGACGACTACGTCGAATGCGGCACCTTCGCGTACGAACTGCGCATCGGCGGGCGCGTCCTGCTCCTGTTCGGCTCCATGAACTTCATCGAGCGGGAGGTGGAGGGCCTGCGCCCGGACGCCGTCTTCGTCGCCTCCGCGCCGCCGCGCCTTCAGATCCGGGACTACACCGCGCGCCTCATGGCCGCGCTCGGCCGCCCGCCCCTCGTGATCGCGACCCATTGGGACGACCAGGGCCTGCCCTTCGGCGCGCCGCAGGACGCGATGCTCGCCCACACCGGCCGCTTCGTGGAGGAGGTGAAGGCCGCCGCGCCCGACGCCGCCGTGGTGATCCCGCCTCATTTCCACCCCTTCCGGCTGGAGCCCGACGGGCGCGTCGCCGGCATCGAGACGCATTGACCATGACCCACGAGACGCCCGCCAACGCCCACGAGGCCGAGATCGACGCCCGCAACGAGCGGATCCTGATCTGGGTCGACGGCCGTCTGCTGCCCCGCGCCGAGGCGGTCGTCTCGGTCTACGATTCCGGCTTCCTGCTCGGCGACGGCGTCTGGGAGGGGTTGCGCCTCCGCAACGGCCGCTGGGCCTTCCTCGACGACCATCTCGACCGGCTGTTCGAGGCGGCGAAGGCCATCGACCTCGACGTCGGGCGCGACCGCGACGCGGTAAAGGCGGCGCTGGAGGAGACCCGCCTCGCCAACGGCATGACCGAGAACGCCCACGCCCGCCTGATGGTCACGCGCGGCGTCAAGAGCCGTCCGTTCCAGCACCCGGCGCTCTCGCGCTCCGGCCCGACCATGGTGATCATCGCCGAGCATTCGCGCCCCGTCCCGGCGCTGGCGGATCGCGGCGTGACGCTCGCCACCGTGCCGCAGGTGCGCGGCCTGCCGATGAGCCAGGACCCGAAGCTCAACTCCCACTCCAAGCTGAACTGCGTCCTCGCCGCCGTGCAGGCTGAGAAGGCGGGCGCCGACGAGGGGCTGATGCTCGACCCGCACGGCTTCGTGAACACGACGAACTCGTGCAACTTCTTCATCGTCCGAAAGGGCGAGGTCTGGACCTCCTCCGGCGACTACTGCATGAACGGCATCACCCGCCGCAAGACCCTCGAATTGGCGCGGGAGAACGGCATCCCCGCCTACGAGCGCAACTTCTCCCTCGTCGACGTCTATGGGGCGGACGAGGCGTTCCTGACCGGCACCTTCGCCGGCCAGACCCCGGTGCGGGAGATCGACGGACGGGCCATCGGCGACGGCGGCGCGGGCCCCGTCACCCGCCGCCTTCAGGCGCTCTACCGGGACCTCGTCGCCCGCGACGTCGGGGCCTGAGGGGGCGCCGATGCGCGTGGTGATGTGGTCCGGCCCGCGGAACCTCTCCACCGCGATGATGCGCAGCTTCGGCGCCCGCGCCGACTGCGACGTGGTGGACGAGCCCTTCTACGGCGCCTTTCTGCACCTCACCCGGATCGAGCATCCGATGCGCGAGGCGGTGATGGCGTCGATGGAGACCGACTGGCGCCGCGTCGCCGCCCGCTGCGCCGAGGATCCGCCGCCGGGCCGCATCCGCTACGAGAAGCACATGACGCACCACATGGTGGAGGGCGTCGGCCTCGACTGGATGGAGGGGGCGGCGGTCGCCTTCCTGATCCGCGACCCGCGCGAGGTCGCGGCCAGCTACGCCGCGAAGCGAGAGGCGTTCGGCCTCGCCGATCTCGGCTTCGAGCGGCAGGCGGAGCTGTTCGACGCCGTGACGGAGATGCTCGGCCGCCCGCCGCCCGTGATCGACGCCGCGGACGTGCGGCGCGATCCGCGGCGCACGCTCTCCGCCCTCTGCGCCGCGCTCGGCATCCCCTTCGACCCCGCGATGCTCGCCTGGCCGGCGGGCCGGCGCGCGAGCGACGGCGTCTGGGCGGCGCATTGGTACGCCGCGGTCGAGGCCTCCACCGGCTTCGCCCCGCCCGCCGGGCCGCCGCCGGCCCTCCCGCCTGAGATCGCGCGCCTGATCGCGCCCGCCGCCGAGAGCCACGCCCGCCTCTCCCGCCATGCGCTGCGCTGAGCGCGCGGCGGAGCAGACGGCGCCGAGGCGCGGATCTGCCTCCGCCACGACCGCCTCGTCTCGAACGTCATGGTCGCTCTCGCGCTCGCCGCCGTCGTCAGCAGGCGGACCTGAATGAGACCTCAGCCCCAAGCTCCGGCGATCATGGGCTGCGAAGGCCGCCGCTTTCCGACGGGCCTACCACCCCCCCCCCCGCGGCGGGAGCGGCGCCGCCGCCGAACCCCGACCTCGGTCCTGAAGCGTGCGAGGCGCGGCCGGAGCGGGGGGCCGATCCGCGGGGCGGTCCATCGCGCCATCGTCGGGGACGAGAGGCTCCACGGGTTCGTGTCGGCCCGGCTGCCGATCATGATCCCGCCGGAGGTCACGTCGATCACCCGGATCCAGGCGACCGGCCGGGCTCCATTCCGCTCGGCTTCGTCGGTAAGGCGCCGAACTCGGCGCCGCCCGTCCGCTTCGAAGCCGGGAGGGTGCGATCGCGCTCCTCCCGGTTCATCCTGCGCCGCTCGTGTTCCGGGCGCTTCGCGCGGCGAGGCCCGGGGCTCCGCGTCCTGGGCTCGCCGACTCGCCGGCAAGGCGACGTTCTCCTGCACCGTCATGTGCGGCCGGAGCGCGCAGGAGCGGAACACCATGTCGGCTCGCCGAGCCCCGCCGTGACGTGCAGGCCCGGCGCGGCCGGAGCGCTTCACGACCGCGTGGAGTGACATGGACATGCCCTCCCCCTTGCCGCGCCGACAGGACGCGCGCGCCGCTCAGCGCAGGTCGAACCGGACGGGGAGCACGATTTCGAGGCTCGACCGTCCGAGACGGGCCGGGATCGCCGGAAACGGCGCCGCGCGGCGGGCCATCGCGAGGATCTCGGCGTCGAGGACGGCGTGGTCGGAGCTTCGCGTCAACGTGGCCTCGATCAGGGCGCCGTCGGCGGCGACGCGGAGCCGGAGTTCGCCCTCCCCCTCCAGCCGACGGCGCTGGGCGGCGCGCGGATAGCGCTTCTGCCCGACGATCCGGGCCCGCAGTCGGTCCACATAGGCGGCCTCGGCCGACGCATCGCCGGCGGAGGCCGCGCCGGGCCGTCCGCCGCCGGGCGTGGCGCCGGGGGTGGCGGGCGCGCCTTCGGCGGAGGGCTGGGGGGCGGTCTGTTCGGGGATCGTTCCGGGGGCGAGGCTCGCCGTCCGGGCCGTCCGCGGGGCGGGCGCCGGGCTTTCGGCCGGGGCGGCGCGGCGCTCCGTCGGCGGAGGCGCGACTTCGGCGGCGGGAGGCTCCGCCGACGCGGCGACCGTGTCTTGGGAGCCCGCCGGCGGAACTGCGGCCGGAGCCTCGACGTCGGTGGTCCGGGCCGCTTCGGGAGGGGCGGGCTCGGCCCGGGCCGGGACGTCGGCCGCCGTGGGGGCGGGGGCTTGGGCGTCGCGCGGTGCGTCGGACGCGGGCGGGGTGTCGGCGCGCGTCGGAGCGGCCTCGACGCCGCTGCGGTCGGGGGGCTCCGCCGCCCTCGCCTCGAGGGCTTCGGCCGGCGGCATGGAGGCGGTCGCGCTCCCGGCGGCGTCGGCCGCGCGGGGAGCGGCGGCGGACGGGGTCGGCGGGACGGCGTCGGACGGCGGCGCGGGCTCCGACGGGCCGTCGGAGAGCGGCGCGGCGAGAGGCGGGACCGACGGGGCGACGGCGCAGGAGGGCGGCGCGGCCTCGGCGGGGGCGGCCGGGATCGCGGTGAGGGCCGGCGGCGCGGCGGCCGCAGGAGCGCCGGGGGCGACGTCGGCGGCGACATCGGGCCCGGCCTCGTCGGCGAGGGCCGTGGGCGGCGGTGCGGCAGGTGCGGCGCCGACCGGAGCCGGCGACGAGCGCAGGGGCGCGGCCGCCGGGGCGGTCGGCGGCGGACCGCCGGGAAGGCCGCCGATCTCGAGCGTCGGGCCGGAGCCTCCGCCGTGGCCGGTCGGGCGGTCGATCGGCAGCAGGCCGGCGACGCCGAGATGCAGCGCGGCGGCCGCCACGGCGGCGGCGGCGAGTCGCGGGGCGGAGAGGCTCATCGCGAGCCGCCGGGCGCGGCGGAGTCGACGGGCCGCACCTCCGTCACGCGGGCTTCGGCCGTCGCGGCGAGGCGGGCGGCGGGCTTGGCGCGGATCGGCGCGAGCGCGAAGACCGAGCGCGCGAGCCGCGGGGCGGCCGGCGCGCCGCCGGTCTCGACCGGCCCGCAGCGCCGGTCCGCGCGCCGCGCCACGACGCGGAGGACCGCCTGCATCGCGCGCCCCGCCTCAGTTCGCCGGCGGGGCGGGGGCGAGGCGGCGCGCCCCGATCCGCGCGAGGCCGGCGCCGACCGCGCCGGACCCGTCGGCGGCGAGCCCGTCGTCATGCGGCGCGCAGCCGTCGGCGTCGCGGTCGAGGCCCTCTGGCCCGGACGCCTTCGCGGTCCCGCGAGCGGCGCGGATCGGTCCGGCCGCGACGGCGCGGCGGGCGAACATCACGCCCTCGACGTCGCGGGCCACGCGGTCGTGCGCGAGCGAACTCCGCGCGTCGTCGGGAGCGGCGATCGGCGGATGGGCGCGGCGGGCGCCCCCGGTCGCCTCCGGCCCAACCCCGATGGGCGGATCGGCGTTCTTCGCCGGGGCGGGAGCCCCGGCGGCGACCGCGAGGACGTCTGCGATGCGGCGGATCATGCTCCGGCCTCCTCGGGGGGCGTGCCCCGTGCCGTGCGGATGGGCGGCCTCGGGCTCCGGCGCGGCGGACCCGACGCGGGCCCGCCATATCCCGCCGCCCCGCCGCCGCGCAATCGGCAAGCCGCCGCGCCCGCCGGGGCGCAGCCTCCCGAAGCTTCCCGTCGGCGCGGCTCGGCCGCGTCTCAGGCCTCGTCCCCGGCTTCGGCGGTCGGCGCGTCGAGCGGGCATTCGACGCCTTGGCGGCGGCACTTGGCGCGATAGGCGCCGGTCCAGCCCGCGAAGCTCCGGCCGAGAGCGGCCTGCGCGCGCAGCGTCTCGCGCAGGATCTGCAGGCGCGCCTCCGGCGTGCGCGCGCGCTCGGCCACCTGCTTCTCCATCTTGGTCATGCCGCAGCCGATGCAGCGGCCGCGCAGCTTGTACTTGCAGACGTCGATGCAGGGCGAGGGCGGCGCCTGTCTCATCCGGGGTCTCCTTGGGCGGCGGGATCGCGCCGGTCGAGATGGGGATCGGTCCGGCGCCGCGCCAGAGGGCGCGTCACGCCAGCACGGCCCGGATCACGAGGCCGAGCAGCGCGACCGCCGTCACGCCGCCCGCCCAGAGGGCGAGGAACCAGAGCGCCCGTCGCAGGCCCGGCCGCATCAGTGATAGCCCGCTTCCGGGTCCACCTTCCCTCGGAACACCCAGTAGGCGTAGGCCGTGTAGCCGAGGATGAGCGGCAGCAGCACCGCGGCGCCGATCAGCAGGAACAGGAGGCTCGAGTCGGGCGCCGCGGCCTCGGAAATGGTGAGGGCGGGCGGCACGATGTAGGGAAAGAAGCTGATCCCGATCCCGGCGTAGCAGAGCGCGAAGAGCCCCAGCGCCGCGAGGAAGGGCTGGCGGTCCGCATGGGCGTTCAGCCCCGAGAGCAGCGCCCAGGCGCAGGCCGCGAGGAGGAGCGGGACGAAAAGGCTGAAGGCGACGCTCGGCCAGCCGAACCAGCGGTCGAGATAGACGGGGTTCAGGAACGGGGTCGCGACGCTGACCGCCCCGATCAGGGCGAGGGTGGCGACGGCGGTCCCCCAGGCGAAGCTCCGCGCGCGGCGCTGCAGTCCGCCCTCGGTCTTCATCACCAGCCAGGTGGCGCCGAGCAGGGCGTAGCCGGTCACCAGCGCCGCCCCGGTGAGCAGCGAGAACGGCGTCAGCCAGTCCCACCAGCCGCCGGCATAGGCGCGCCCCTCGACCGGAATGCCCTGCACCAGCGCGCCGAGGGCGACGCCCTGCGAGAAGGCCGCCACGATCGAGCCGCCGGCGAAGGACAGGTCCCAGATCCGGCGCCCGCGCGTCGTGCGCCAGCGGTATTCGAAGGCCACGCCCCGGAACACGAGGCCGAGCAGCATGGCGATGATCGGCGCGTAGAGCGCGGGCATCACCACCGCGTAGGCCAGCGGGAACACCGCGAAGAGACCGCCGCCGCCGAGCACCAGCCAGGTCTCGTTGCCGTCCCAGACGGGGGCGACGGAGTTCATCGCGACGTCGCGGTCCCGTCCCTTCGCCAGGAACGGGAACAGGATGCCCACGCCGAGGTCGAAACCGTCCAGCACGACGTAGGCGAGCACCGCGAACGCGATCAGACCGGCCCAGAGATGCGCGAGATCGAGGGGCATAGTCGGTCTCCTCAGCCGCGCTCGGGGATGACCCGGTCGGGCGCGCTCTGCGGGGCCGGGGTGACGCCGGCGGTGCGGATCGGCCCCTCGTCGCGCAGGCGCCCGCGGTCCTCGACCGGCCGGCCCATCAGCCGCAGGATGTAGAACGTGCCCGCCCCGAACACGACGAAATAGACCACGACGAAGGCGAGCAGCGACGCCTCCACCGCCGGCGCGGCGAGGGGCGAGGCGGCGTCGGCCGTGGTCAGCCGGCCGTAGACCACCCAGGGCTGGCGGCCGACCTCGGTCGTGATCCAGCCGGCGAGGACGGCGACGAAGCCGGAAGGCGCCATCGCCACGGCGGCGCGCTGCAGCCGGCGCGCCCGGACGAGGCCGCCGCGCCGGCGCGCGATCAGCGACCAGATCCCGACGCCGAGCATGGCGAAGCCGATCGCGACCATGATCCGGAACGACCAGAACACCAGCTCGGCCGGGGGGCGCTCGTCCTCGGGCCACTCCTTGAGGCCGCGGACGGCGCCGCTCCAGTCATGGGTCAGGATCCAGGAGCCGAGCTTGGGGATCTGGATCGTGGAGGTGATCTCCGCCGCGTCGTCGTCGGGGATGCCGAACAGGATCAGGGGCGCGCCGTCGGGATGGCTCTCGTAGTGGCCCTCCATCGCGGCGATCTTGGCGGGCTGATGCTCCAGCGTGTTGAGGCCGTGCAGGTCGCCCGCGAAGATCTGGATCGGCGCGACGACGACGGCCATCCACATCGCCATGGAGAACATGATGCGGGCGTGCCGGTCGTCCGGCGCGCGCAGCAGCCGCCAGGCGCCGACGCCGCCCACCACGAAGGCCGTGGTGAGGTAGGCGGCGAGCGTCATGTGCACGAGGCGGTAGGGGAAGGAGGGGTTGAACACGATCGCCCACCAGTCCTCGGGCACGAACTGCCCGTTCTCGGCGATGGCGTAGCCGGCGGGCGTGTGCATCCAGGAATTGACGCTGAGGATCCAGAAGGCCGACATCAGCGTGCCGAAGGCGACCATCAGCGTCGCCACGTAGTGAAGCGTCGGGCCGACCTTCTCGCGCCCGAACAGCATCACGCCGAGGAAGCCGGCCTCGAGGAAGAAGGCGGTCAGCACCTCGTAGCCCATCAGCGGCCCGACGATGGGGCCGGCGCGGTCGGAGAACACCGACCAGTTGGTGCCGAACTGGTAGGACATCACGATGCCCGAGACGACGCCCATGCCGAAGGCGACGGCGAAGATCGTCTTCCAGTAGTCGAAGAGCTGCAGATAGGCGCGGTCGCCCGTGCGCAGCCACAGCCCCTCCAGCACCGCGAGGTAGCTCGCGAGACCGATCGAGAACGCGGGGAACACGATGTGGAAGGCCACCGTGAACGCGAACTGGAACCGCGCGAGGTCGAGCGCTTCGAAACCGAGCATGGCGACACCTGCAACAAGCCGAATTCGTATTGCACAGGTGCGTCGGGCGGGCCGGAATGCAATGCGCCGGATGCCCCTTCGATCTGCGGCGGAGGGTCTCGCCGCCCGGCGCGCCCCCGGTCAGTCGAGGGTGACGCGCCCGGCCGGCCCTTCGATCACGGCGCGGAGCGCCGCGCCCTCGCCGGCGGCGGCGGGGGGGGCGTCCGGCGGCGCATCGGGCAGCGCCTCGTCGAGGCCGAGGGCGCGCAGCGCCTTCGCCGTTTCGGGTTGCGGCCGCCGCTCGAACGCGATCAGCGAGAGGCCGGAGCCGGCGAGGGTCTCGGACGGAGTCTCCGCGCCCTCGGGCCATTCGATCAGGCCGGGCAGGGCGCCGAAATGCGGCGACACCGGTCCCGGCGCGCGGGTCAGCCGCCAGGCGAGCGCGCCGCGGCGCATCGGGCCGACCGGGCCGAGATCGGCGCCGCGCGCCGCCCAGTCGTCGATGTGCGTGCAGCGGGCCATCCAGGTCAGGAGGCGGGGACCCGAGGCGACGAGGGCGCGCACCTCCGGTCGGGAGAGGCCGAAGGCGAGCGGGGTGTCGACCGACTGGTCCGGGTCGGGGGCGATGAGCTCGAGATAGACCGGCCGCCGGCCTTCGCCGCGCGCGTCCTCGAGGCCCCAGAGCAGGTTGCGGGTGCCGGCGCCCTCGTGCGCGCCGCCGCCCTGGGGGGCGACGCCGAGGCGGCGCTCCATCTCGCCGCCGCCGGCCGCGAGGTCGAGGCAGCCGACGACCAGGTGGTCGAGTTCCGGTTTCATTCCATGCCCTCCGCACGCGCTTGAGCGGCGCGGCGCGATCCTTCCCGCTGAGCGGGAGCGCCGCAACCCCCCCCTCTCGGAGACGCCATCACGGAGATCCTTCGCGCCGGTCCCGGCCTCCCTGACCGGGACGGGCTGAGGGCGCCGCCCGGCGCCGCCTTCGCGGGGATGGGGGGACGGATCGATCCGCCCTCCTCGCTCGTCCGGATGGGCCCGGCGCGGACGGCGCGGACGGAGACTCCCTTCCTTGGGCGCGACGGCGCGACGTCTCCTCGCGCGCGCGACGGCGCGACGGCGGTCGGCTGCCTCTTCGCGGCTGAGCGGCCCCGGGCGCTGCCTCTCGCGAGGTCCGCGGTCGCGCCGGAGCGGAGGGGCGAGGGGATCGGCCGCGCGCTGGCGGAGGCGGCGCCGGCCGAGGCGCGTGCGCGCGGGCTCGCCGCGCCGACGCTCTCGACTTGGGTGGAGCCGACCGGGAACCCTGCGGCCTTCGCCCGGATGGGCTTTCGCGAGACCGGGCGCACCGCCCGTCCGGGGTTCGACCGGCCGCCCGGCGTCGCGATGCGCCGCGAGCCCGGCGCCGGGGACCGACCGGGCCGTCGGGGCGCGAGGCCGTCCGGCGGGCTCCGGGGGCGGGTCCGCTCGGCCGTTCTCCGTTCGTCGGTCCGGGGGAAAGGGCGTGGGAGGCGGGCGCTCAGTCCCTGAGGCGCCGGTCGCGGGCGGCGAGGAGGCGCAGGCGAAGCGCGTTGAGGCGGATGAAGCCCTGGGCGTCGGCCTGGTCGTAGGCGCCGGCGTCGTCCTCGAAGGTGACGTGCGCCTCGGAATAGAGCGACATCGGCGAGGAGCGGCCGACCACGTCGGCGGAGCCCTTGTAGAGCTTCACGCGGACGGTCCCTTCGACGTGCTCCTGGCTGGCGTCGATGGCGGTCTGGAGCATCCGGCGCTCGGGCGAGAACCAGTAGCCGTTGTAGATGAGCTCCGCGTAGCGGGGCATCAGCTCGTCCTTGAGGTGCGCGGCGCCGCGGTCGAGGGTGATCTGCTCGATGCCGCGATGGGCGGCGAGCAGGACCGTGCCGCCGGGCGTCTCGTAGATGCCGCGCGACTTCATGCCGACGTAGCGGCCCTCGACCAGGTCGAGGCGGCCGACGCCGTGGGCGCCGCCGAGCTCGTTGAGGCGCGTCAGCAGCGCGGCGGGGGAGAGGCGCTCGCCGTCGACGGAGACGGCGTCGCCCTTCTCGAAGCCGATCTCCACGATCTGCGGCGCGTCGGGGGCGTCCTCGGGCGCGACGGTGCGCTGGTAGACGTAGTCGGGGGCCTCGACGGCCGGATCCTCCAGCACCTTTCCCTCGGAGGAGGTGTGCAGGAGGTTGGCGTCGACCGAGAACGGCGCCTCGCCGCGCTTGTCCTTGGGGACGGGGACCTGGTGCTTCTCCGCCCATTCGATGAGGCGGGTGCGGGAGGTGAGGTCCCAGAGGCGCCAGGGGGCGATGACGCGGATGTCGGGGTTCAGGGCGTAGGCCGAAAGCTCGAACCGGACCTGGTCGTTGCCCTTGCCGGTGGCGCCGTGGGCGACGGCGTCGGCGCCGGTGGCCTCGGCGATCTCGACGAGGCGCTTGGAGATGAGGGGCCGGGCGATGGAGGTGCCGAGCAGGTAGAGCCCCTCGTAGACGGCGTTGGCGCGGAACATCGGAAAGACGTAGTCGCGGACGAACTCCTCGCGGAGGTCCTCGATGAAGATGTCCTTGACGCCGAGGGTCTCGGCCTTTCGCCGCGCCGGTTCGAGCTCCTCGCCCTGGCCGAGATCGGCGGTGAAGGTGACCACCTCGCAGCCGTATTCGACCTGGAGCCATTTGAGGATGATCGAGGTGTCGAGGCCGCCGGAATAGGCGAGGACGACCTTCTTCGGGGGCTCGAACGTCGGCATGGGGCTCTCCGGGGCCGGGGGTCGGGTCGGGCGGAGGCTCTAGCGCCGGGGCCGGGGCGGCGCAAGCGGGGGCGGGAGGGCGGAGGCGTCCCGCAAGCGTGCGCCGGACGTGCGCCGGACGTGCCGCGAATGTCGGCCCCGTGTCGGGCTTTCGTCGGCCTTCGGGGCGCCGTCCGTCGGCCCTTCGTGCGGCGCCGGTCGGCCGGCGGTCGGCCTTTCGGGTCCGTCGGGTCGGGCGTTCGTGCCGACGTCGTCGGACGGGCGGGGTCGGACGGGCGGGGTCGGACGGGCGGGGTCGGGCGGGCGGGGAGATCGCGGAGGCGCGCGGGGTGACGCGATGAGGGGTCTCGCGGTGGCGCGCCGGCGGGCGCTAGGGTCCGGGCGGCGAGGCGCAAGAGGGGAGGGCGAGCGATGTATCCGCTGATCCGGGTCGGGCTGGCGATGCGCCGGGCGCGGCGGGCGCCGCGGCTGGCCCCGGGGGAGGCGCATGTCGAGCGCACCCGCTGCTGGCCGTGGGACGTGGACCCCTTCATGGAGCTCAACAACGGGCGCACCATGACGCTGATGGACATGGGACGGATCCCGACCTTCATCCGCTCGGGCCTGCTCGACGTGCTGAAGCGCGAGGGCTGGCGGCTGACCATGGCGGGCGCGAGCGTGGTCTATCGGCGGCGCGTGCCGACCTTCGCGCCGCTCGAGATCCGGACGCGGCCCATGGGGCGGGACGCGCGGTTCCTCTATGTCGAGCATCTGACGCTGGCGAAGGGCGAGCCGGCGCATCACGCCGTCTATCGCGCCGCGGTCGTGGAGAAGGGGATCGTGCCGACGGACCGGGTGGTCGCGGCGGCGGGGGAGACCGTGTGGGACGCGCCGCTGCCGGACTGGGCGGCGGACTGGGCGGCGGCGGAGGCGAAGCGGCCCTGGCCGCCGGCGTTCGGAGCGGGCGATCCGAGCGGCGCCCGCTGATCGCCGCGGGCCGCGGGCCGCGGTCGGCCGGGCGACGCCATCACGTCGAGGACTCGCCGAGCTCCTTCCGGCGCTTCAGGAAGTCGCCGAGCACGCTGTGGATGCCGTCGGCGCCGCCGGCGAGCAGGAGCGCCGTGAGCAGGACGTCCACGCCGTCGAACCAGAAGCGCTGCGCCTCCTGAAGCCGTGCGAGTTCGGCCTCGGGCGCGAGGCCGCCGAGCACGCGCAGCCCGACCGCCGCGACGAGGGCGCCGAGCGCGGTGGCCGCGGCGGAGGAGACCTGCGCCTTGCGGGTCTTCAGCGCCATGAGATCGTCCGCGGCCTCGACGCGCAGGCGGTCGAGCTCCCGCCGCGTGCGGTCGGCCTCCGCCCGGAGCTTGTCGAGGGCCTCGCTCGTGTTCATCTCCAGCCTGTCGTCGGCGGAGGCGCCGCGTGCGCGTCTGGTCTCGTTGTCGAGCGCGTCGCGGATCCGGTCGTATTGGGCGCGCTTCTGGCGCTGCGGATCGGTCAGCCGCGCCTGGTCGGCGTCGAAGACGTTGCCGACATAGACCTCGACCGCCCGCTCGATCACGAGCGCCGCGAGCGCGAGGGCGAGAAACAGCGTGCCGACGTCGCCGGCGTTCAGTTCCCCGAGCGAGACCGGGCTGAAGGCGCCGTCCGCGGCGAAGAGGGCGAGGCCGACCGTCGCGACGATCGCGAGCGAGGGCCAGGGGATGCGGCGATCGCGGCGGCCGTCCGCCATCATGCGCTCCTTTCGCGCGGGGCGCCGCCAGGGAGGCGGAGCGTCGGGATCCGAGCATGGCGCCGGGCGGGCGCGCGGGGAAGGGGCGGACGCGTCCCTCTTTCCTCCGGCCGCGCGATCGGCTTGGATCGCGTCCGACCCGCGAGATCCCGTTCCGGAGGACGCCGATGCCCGACCCCGACTGGCCCCTGGCCCTGCACGCCGTGCTCGCCGCGCGCGGCGTGACGCTGGCGAGCTACGTGCCCGACGCAGGCCACGCCGCGCTGATCCGCGCCGCCGAGGACGACCCGTCGATGCGCACCGTGGCGCTGAGCACCGAGGAGGAGGGCGTCGCCCTCGCCGCGGGGGCCTGGATCGGCGGGGGACGCAGCGTGCTGCTGATGCAGAGCTCGGGCGTCGGCAACTGCCTGAACATGCTGAGCCTGATCCGGACCGGACGGTTTCCGTTCCTGACCCTGGTGACGATGCGGGGCGAGTGGGGCGAGTTCAATCCCTGGCAGGTGCCGATGAGCGAGGCGACGGCGCCCGCCTTCGAGCTGATGGGGGTGCAGGTGCATCGCGTCGAGCGCGCCGAGGACGCGGCGCCGACGGTGGACGCCGCCGCGGCCTCGGCCTTCGAGGGCGGCTCGGCCGTCGCGGTGCTGCTGGCGCAGCGGCTGATCGGATCCAAGAGCTTCGGGGAGGCGCCGAAATGAGCGGAGGGATGGAGACGCGGCTGGACCGGCGCGCCGTGGTGGCGCGGCTGCTCAGCGACCGCGGCGAGACGGTGGCGGTCTCGGGCCTCGGCTCGCCGAGCTGGGACGTCGCGGCGCCGGGCGATCACCCGCGCAACGTCTATCTCTGGGGCGCGATGGGCGGCTGCGTGGCGATGGCGCTGGGCCTCGCGCTGGCCAGGCCGGACGTGCCGGTGCTGGCTGTGACCGGCGACGGCGAGATGATGATGGGCGTCGGCTCGCTCGCGGTGGTGGCGGCGCAGGCGCCGGCGAATCTGACGATCGTGGTGCTGGACAACGGCGAGTACGGCGAGACCGGCGCGCAGCGGGCGCACACGGCGCCGAACGCGCCGAACCGGGCGGATCTGGCGGCGCTGGCCGCGGCCTCCGGCATCCGGGCGGCGCGGACGGTGACGACGGAGGCGGAGCTGGAGGCGCTGGCGGGGGAGATCCCGACGCGGAGCGCGGGGCCGGTCTTCGCCGCGGTCACGGTGGCGCCGGGGCCGGCGCCGCGCGCGGCGATCGCCAACGCGCTGAAGGACATGGGGCACGGCCGGGTGCGCACGCGTCTCGCGCTGGGGCTGAGCGCGACCTGAGGCGCCGGCGGGCCGTCGGCCGCCCCGAGCGCCGCTGCGCGGCGCCGGCCCGCCCGCCAGCCTGCGCCGGCCCCGGCGAGGGCCGCCGCGGCGCCCGCGATCGCCGACGGCATGCGGCTGCATCCCGAGGCTGGCGGGCGCGGCGGGGCCGGCGTAGGGTGCGCCGCAGCATTTCCAGGGGCCGCGTCCGCGCCCCGCCGCTCAGGAGACCCGGCCCATGCCCCGCGACACGCTTCCCAGCGACATCGTCATCCTCTCCGGCGCGCGCACCGCGATCGGGACCTTCGGCGGCGCGCTCGCCGGCACGGCGCCGACCGAGACCGGCGCCCTCGTCGCCAAGGCGGCGCTGGAGCGGGCCGGGGTCGACGCCAAGGAGATCGGCCACGTCGCCTACGGCCACGTCATCAACACCGAGCCGAAGGACATGTATCTCAGCCGCGTCGCGGCGATGGGCGCGGGGATCCCCGAGACGACGCCGGCCATGAACGTCAACCGGCTCTGCGGCTCGGGCGCGCAGGCGATCGTCTCGGCGTTGCAGTCGATCGCGCTCGGCGACGCGGATTTCGCGATCGGCGCGGGGGCGGAGCACATGAGCCGCGGGCCGCACATCATGCCGGACGCGCGGTTCGGGCGGAAGATGGGCGACGTGCGCTCGCTCGACATGATGATCGGGGCGCTGCACGACCCGTTCGGGCACGGGCACATGGGCGTGACGGCGGAGAACGTCGCGACGGAGCATCAGATCGGCCGCGAGGCGCAGGACGCCTTCGCGCTGGAGAGCCAGAACCGCGCGCAGCGGGCCGTCGAGGAGGGGCGCTTCCGCGAGCAGATCGTGCCGGTGGAGGTGAGGCGCGGGCGCGAGACGGTGGCCTTCGACACCGACGAGCATCCGCGCGCCACCACCGCCGAGGCGCTGGCCGGGCTGAAGCCGGCCTTCCGCAAGGACGGGACGGTGACGCCGGGCAACGCCTCGGGCATCAACGACGGCGCGGCGGCGCTGGTGCTGGCCGACGCCGAGGCGGCCGAGGCCAAGGGGCTGAAGGCGCGGGCGCGGATCCTCGGCTACGCCCATGCCGGGGTGCGGCCGGAGGTGATGGGGCTCGGCCCGATCCCGGCGGTGACGCGGCTTCTGGAGCGGACCGGGCTGAGCGTCGGCGATTTCGACGTCATCGAATCGAACGAGGCCTTCGCGGCGCAGGCCTGCGCGGTGAACCTCGAGCTCGGGCTGGATCCGGCCAAGGTGAATCCGAACGGGGGCGCCATCGCGCTCGGGCATCCGGTGGGCGCGACGGGGGCCATCATCACGGTGAAGTGCCTCTACGAGCTGGAGCGGACCGGCGGGCGCTACGGGCTGGTGACGATGTGCATCGGGGGCGGGCAGGGCATCGCGCTGGCGCTCGAGCGGCTCTGAGCCTTGCGGCGCCGGGCGCCGGGGCGGCCGGCACGCCCTGGCCTCGCGCCGCCCGTCCCGGGCGGCGCGAGGCGTCGCGCGGCGGCGGGCGTTCACGCGGCCGTCACGCTCCTCGGTCGACGCTTGACCTTCGTCGGTCCTCCGCATGGCGCGGAGGCGTCGGGAGGATCGTCGCATGGTCAAGATGGTCGCGGTCTCGAAGGAGGCGGTGCGGCGGGAGATCGTCGAGGCCTGCGGAGACCGGATCAAGAAAGATCCGATGCTGGAGGACTTCGCCCGCATCGGCGCGCTGATGACGGAGGGTCCGCTCTGCGTCGGGTATCTCTCCCGGCTCAACGATGCGCTGTTCGACGCCTGCAAGCGCGATCCGCAGATCGGGACCAGCCTTCTGAAGGTCAGGAAGGGCGGGCTCTTGGGCAAGGACCGCACGGTGCTGAGGAAGCACCCCGATCCGCGCTACAGGGGCCGGAAGGGCTTCGTCGTCCACAAGCACCGCAAGCTGCTGACCGCGGCGCTCGAGATGCACGAGGCGCGGGCGGGCTTCAACACCGGGCGCATCCCGGTGGAGCTGCCGGACGACGCGCCCGGTCCCGATGCGCGGCCGACGCCCGCGCGCCCGCCGACGCTGTCGCGCGTGGTGTACGGGCCGGATTTCCGGAAGTACCTGTTCCAGTACGCCTATCACTGGAAGGACACGGGGGTCGGCGCCTCCCACGGGGAGTTCACCCATCGCCTGCAGTGGTACGTCATCGTCGAGCATGCGGCGGCGTCGACGGGGTTCCTGAAGCACGAGCCGCTGGAGCTGTTCGCCGCCTGCGCGTTCGACCGCTGGCGGTTCGAGAAGGTCCCGAACCGCGGCGTCTGGGATCTGATCGTCGACAGGACCGGCGAGGACGAAACGACCTTCCGGCGGCCCGAGTTCATGCACCGCTTCCTGATCGACGCGGCCGACCGCAAGCACCCGGATCACGAGGCGCTGTGGCTGCTGGCGCAGCTGATCCGGGGCCGATCCGACAAGCGGCGGATCGAGATGGAGGCGGCCGCCGAGCAGGGCAAGTCGAGCGGAGAGATCGACGTGCCGGAGGATGCGGAGCGGCGCGGCGTGATGTACGTCCGCAATCCGCAGGCGAAAGGCGGGTTCGACGAGACCGAGGGGTCGATCTTCTGGAAGGCGAAGGACTGACGCGCCGCCGCGGGGCGCGTCCTCCGAGGCCGGGCGGCGCCTCGCCCCGCCCGGGCCGGGCGGGGCGAGGGGATGGCGTGCCGGC